>NZ_JAAHGM010000054.1:0-48996 GCF_010692625.1 Okeania sp. SIO2C2 | reverse complement strand
GATTGACTTTTCAACCTAGGCTTACCCCTTCGTTTCCTATTACTATCACCTCCTGCTAAAAATCTAGAAAATGTTGTTTCTACTCTTTGACAGATATATGGCAAAACTGTTGAATAAATTTGGGAAATATCAAGATATTCAACTTTGGTAATTGCTTCTTCTGGTTGTAGTAATTTGGTTGATATTTTAACTTTGGTAAATTACAAATTAGAGGGCAGACATTGACTGGACATCTGTTTTGCTTCGATCATTCAAAGCCTTCTCCTAGGATTCTGTTGTACCAATATCGACAAATCCTGAGCCAGTTGTTTAGTATTAACTTCTGGCACGTTTGCTGGATATATACGATATTGGTAGGCATATTTCATAGTTGAAGATATTGAGAAATGTTTCGATAGAATTAACCACAGTGCGATAATGACACGGGTCATCGCACCCCAAAAAAGAGGGAGGAGGTTCCTCCTGATCAAAAATTGTAAATTATACGGCGGGTCTCCCGTCGCCGAAAAGATGACAGAATTAAAAATCCGTACAGCTCATATTCAAGTCCCCAACGGAGACCTAGAAATAGCTTCTTATCTAGCACAACCAGTAGAAGAAAATCTATTTCCAGCAGTAGTAGTAATTCAAGAAATATTTGGGGTCAATGCCCATATCCGAGAAGTAACAGAAAAATTTGCCAAAGAAGGTTATGTAGCGATCGCTCCCTCAATCTACCAACGTCAAGCTCCAGGTTTTGAAGTGGGCTATACTGAGGAAAATGTCAAACTGGGTCGCAAGTATAAAGAACAAACCAAAGCCTCAGAACTACTAAGTGATATTCAAGCTACTATAAATTATCTCAAAACCCTACCTACTGTTAAAGCAGACAAGTTTGGTTGTATTGGTTTCTGTTTCGGAGGCCATGTGAGCTATTTAGCAGCAACTTTACCAGAAATTCAAGCAACTGCCTCTTTCTATGGAGCTGGTATTGCCACTGGTACTCCCGGTGGTGGTGAAGCTACTATTACTCTAACTCCGAAAATTAGTGGTACTATTTACTGCTTCTTTGGCACAGAAGATCCTTTAATTCCCATAGAACAGGTAGACCAAATAGAAGCAGAATTACAGAAACATCAAATTAAGCACCAGGTATTTCGTTATCAAGCAGATCATGGTTTCTTTTGTGACCATCGTAGTAGTTATAATGCTGAAGCTACTGCTGATGCTTGGGTCAAGACAAAGCAACTTTTTGGTCAAGAATTGTAAAAAAAGTAGTTTTAGAAAGTGTTGGTCAACAAAATATTGAAGCTCGAACATCCCTATGAATTGATCTTCTCATGGCTAATAGCAAAAATCTTCACTCTTTGAGAACTAGCTAGATTTTAGTCAATATTTCAGGATTATTTTTTTGTGGCGAATAGTTTAATATTTTTGCTTCCCCCCTACTCCATACTCCCTATTCCCTGTCTATAGGTCAATAAGTTATTTTTTTCTCTACTGAAGCCCCAAAGATTAGCTATATTGAAGTAGCCTAGTGTTTTTTTTACCGTATATGAATCCCGAATCAACTAGCTCTCAAGAAAGTAAACAGTCCTTTTCCATGGACGATTTTGCTAAAGCTCTCGAACAACCTCAATATAATTATGAATTTCAAAAAGGACAAATAGTTACTGGAAAAGTATATAGTTATGAATCTGAAGGTGTATACATTGATATAGGGGGTAAGTCTTTAGCTCTTTTACCCATTCAAGAAGCTTTCTTGGGAGTAACACAAGATTTATCGGAAGCACTACCATTACAGCTAGAACGGGACTTCCTAATTATCCGCGAGCAAAATGCAGAAGGAGAAGTGCTTCTTTCTATTAAGCAACTAGAAATTAATCAAATTTGGGAGAATTTGATTGAATTACAAGAAGGTGGTCAGTCTTTCCAAGTTCGAGTAATTGGTACTAATAAAGGTGGGGTGACGGTGGATGTACAATCTTTGCGGGGTTTTATTCCGCGCTCCCATCTTCTGTCAAAGGATAATTTAGAGTCATTGATTGACCAAGTATTGACAGTCAATTTTTTGGAATTAGACCAAGAAAAAAAGAAAATTGTGATGTCTCAGCGTTTGGCTGCTCAATCTGCTGGTTTTAGTAAGTTACTTGTTGGTCAGTTGGTTGAAGGAAAGGTTGTTGGAGTGAAACCTTTTGGTGTTTTTGTAGATTTAGAGGGTTTAACTGGTTTGCTGCATATTACCCAGGTTAGTCAAAAACGGGTTGATTCTTTATCAACAATTTTTGCCCAGGGTAATTTGGTTAAGGCGATGATTGTTGATTTGGATGAGGGTCGAAAGCGCATTTCTCTTTCTACTAAGGTGTTAGAAAATTATCCAGGGGAAATGTTGGAAAAAATTGATGAAGTGATGGAGTCTGCTGATGCTCGCGCAGAAAGGGCGAGAAAGGCTTTACCTCAATTACAATAGCAGGGAATAGGGAATAGGGAATAGTTGGAAAAATATTTCCTAGTCTAAGGTCTTTCATTAGTCTATGTTCTCATCAATTCTTTCTTAGCTATAGGTTTAATTTTTCTATTACTTTTCAGGATGGCTGAATAGGTTTTGGCACTTATTCAGCAATTTTTATAACTCAAAAAAAGGCGTTGCTGAATCAAGGTATGAAAATAAAAATTGAACAATATGAAATAGTTGTTATTCAATAGTTTAGAAATTACCAAAAAATACAAATCATACCCACGCATCAGCAACGCCAAAAAAACTCATACAAATCTACTATGGTACTAAATCCGGTTTATGCTTGAAAATGTCAACTATGAAATAATTACCAACAAAAGAGGATAAATGGAAAATCTGAAAAAAGAACCATCTCCAGAAATGATTATGCAAATTGGAACTGGATTTTGGGCATCTAAAATTTTATTGACTGCAGTAAAATTCCAATTATTTACGCTTATATCCCAAAAGGGAAGTATGTCAGCTAATGAGATTAAATCAACCTTGAAATTGAATTGTGCAGATAGACATCTTTTTGATTTTTTGGATATACTCACAAGTTTTGGGTTTTTAAAGCGGAGTGGTCTATTGGAGAATGCTAAGTATTCAAATACTGTAGATACAGAAACATTTTTGAACAAGGGTAAACCTTCCTACATAGGAGATTGGTTGGAAATGATGAACAACCGCTTATATGGATTTTGGGGGAATTTAGATGAAGCACTAACTACAGGACTTGCACAGAATGAAGTAAAAAGTGGAGGAGAAAACTTGTTTGACGTTTTAGATAAAAACCCTGTATTACTAAAAGAATTTGTTAATGCAATGACGAGTCTCCAAGTAGGAAATTTTATGAAATTAACCCAGACTTTTGATTTCTCAAAATATAATACTTTCTTGGATGTAGGTGGTTCTGCTGGAGTTTTATCTGTTATGGTGGCAAGGCATTATCCGCAGATAAAATGTACTACATTTGATAGATATTCTGTTCAGTCTATAGCTAATGAAACTATTCAAAGTTTTCAACTTGCAGATCGTGTTAAGGCAGTAAGTGGGGATTTCTTTGCAGTATAATTACCTAAATCAGATGTTATTACTATGGGAAATATTTTACATGATTGGAATGAAGAGAATAAGGTTAGATTAATTCAGAAAGCTTATGATGCTTTGCCAGATGGGGGAGCATTTATTGCAATTGAAGCAGTGATTGATAATGATAGAAAACAAAATACTTTTGGGATGATGATGAGTTTAAATATGCTGATAGAATCACTATCAGGTGAGGGTTTTGATTACACATTTGATGATTTTAATAGGTGGAGTGAACAAGTCGGCTTTAAATCGACGGCTATAATACCCCTGACTGGACCTTCAAGCGCAGCAATTGCATACAAGTGAAAATCGTGAGAGCGTCAACAAAACATAAAATGCTCATAGCTGCTAAGAAGTGAAAATTATCAATTTTATCCGTTGATGCAATAGAACTCCGTTCTGCTACGCGATAAAACTACGTTTCGCTGAGGCGATCGCACTTCCACTTACTAATCATCTTTTTCATTTTAATAAGCACCTACGCAGAGCGACAGACTTGTTATCAATATACACCAAAATTGACCGGTCAGCAAAAACCTTGTATTTCTTGCATATCAATACTTGTAGCGTTTATGAAAAGATTGCTCATACAGGGGCAAAATCGTGATTTTTCCCGAAAATTTGGTCTTCAATAGCTCATTTGAACTTTTTTTGCCAAAATCAGTTTAAATTATAAATATATTAATCAAGTACTTATAAGTTTAATTAATATCAACTAATTTTATAGTCTTATAAATAAAGAAGAAGGAGTTATTTTAGTTATCAGTTATAAGTTGTCAGAAAATTAATATTTTTCTGTTGAAATATAGACAGCACTTCCCGATGTTATGAGGTATTTATATTTATGGTTTTAGGTATGGAGGGAATAGAAAAAAATATTCCTAATCGTCAGTTTTACCTCATTAGTAAGGAATCTGCTGTAAGCTATTATTTGAGGAGCTTGTTAAAAATAGCTGAAGAGGTTTTTTCATTAATGGATAATTACCTTTCTTTTTTAGGGAGAGGATTTACTAAATTTTCCCCCTTAAAAGGGAAGATTTTCAACCTGAATTATTTAATTATTAATTCTTCGGTAAGTTATTAAGCTATTTTTATAGTCAAAATTTTATCAACATGAAATGGCAGGAAAAAGAGGGAATAATTATTAGTTTAATAGAGATAATTTTTCAGCCAATAATTTCAGAAAATCCTACTTTACTAGACTAGGTCAAATAACGCTATTAGTTCGCACCGACTAATTGCTTTTCAGTAAAGTGAGGCATCACTTCTTTAGCAAAGAGTTCCATAGAAGTTGTAGCATCTTCAACTGAAATAGTGTTAAAATTCACCTGCATAGATGCAAATTCAAAACCTCCAACCTGTTCATAGTAACTGGCAATTGTCTTGCGCAATTTTTCAGGGGTACCAATCCAAGCAGCTCCCTTTTCTATCTGAGATTCAAAAGTTTCTTGCTGTAGTGAAGCAATAATTTTATCGTAGCCTGGATAATCTACCGAACAACTACCCGTTAGCCAATCAGAAGCAGCTTCTACCAAAGACTTCAAATACCTATTTAATGGTTGACGAGCAATGGCGATCGCCTGCTCCTCGGTTGGGGCACAAAACATATGAAAAGCCAACATTACCGACAAATAAGGGTTTAGAGCCTCTCCTTTAAAGGAGAAAAAAGAAAAAAATTTCCCTTTTAATCAATCCTCTTCTTTTCAAGAAGAGGTAATTATTAATTATTAATTATTAATTATTAATTATTGAACTTACCTTCGCCTGGATGACCAGCAGATTTCCAGGCATCTCGATATAGCTTAATTAACTCGGCCATTTTCCCTCCAGCTAAAGGAATTGCCATTACTGCTTCATAAAACTGATATAAAACGTCACATAGCGTGATATTTTAATGTTTACTTCCTGCTTCAACCGGAACTGTCGGCAGCACTCCGTCCACAGGCATTGACGGTCAAGCCGACCGCATATGTGTAAGTCTATACTTACATTTAAGTCTTTGTCAATAGACATAATTAACCGACAGGTTCTCCAACCCTCACTGCGCCCTTCCTAATAGCGAGCGGGATTTTTGGAGATGTCTATATAGATAGACACCCCAGAAATGTTTAAGCAGTGATTAGTGCAGAAGATACAAAGAACATCCTCATTACTTACACGCTGTGTGAAGATAACTACCGTATTATATCGCTTACATACGTAAATTGTTAACTAAGTCGAAACTCCATAACCCTTTTCACCAGTACTCACAAAAGATTCTGGTGTAGCTAGACACGCTATCCAGAAGGGAGGGCGGGGACTTTGAGTTGGACGAGGCAAAGAAGTAACGTTGTTAAAGTGGTGAAACTGACCTTCCATAGTCACATTTTCTGCTTCAAGAAGGCAACGTACCTGTTCCATCCCTTCCAGAAAGCGGGCACGACTTTCGTTTAAGTCAATGCCAAATCTAGTAAATTCATGGGGCAGAAATGCACGAGCAAAACCAACTTCTAGACGTCCGTTGGAAATTGCATCTAACATCCCAATTTCTCCAGCTAGTTTAAGTGGATTGTTAAATACAGGCAACACTGCTCCAGTAATCAAGCGAGCTTTTTGAGTTCGTTGGGATGCTGCTGTCAGAAAAACGATAGGATTAGGACTATATCGGCCGTATGGATGGAAATAGTGTTCGACAATCCGAATATTAGTATAATTAAGTTTATCGCACAGACTCACCAGATGAAGAGCCTCGTTAAAATACTGCGCTCCTGACTTCTGTTGAGGACTAACATCGGGAAAAAACTCTAAACCAAATTCCATTTTGTTTTTAGACTTGATAAAGGATAAAATCAAGTAAGTAAATTGCTAGGTAGTTATGGTAGCTACTTTTCAGTAATGATGGCTTCAATTTCAATGTCTAGTTCTGAGCGACATATATCTGAATGCAAATAGATAAATCTATCGGCAGTAGCGAAATTATTCTTAACCATCTGTTGAACAACTGGCAAATCAGAAGGATGCCGGAGGTAAATGGTGAAGGCGCGATTGTAAAGAGTTGGGTCTGGAAGTCCTGGGTTGAAACCCATACGTTCAAATACCAGTTTCATAAGTTACCTCAAACTGTTTTTCAATATTCCCTTGGCCCACAGACTCATGTCCTTTGATACTAGCTGTTCCTGACAGATAGCCAATACGCTTACCATTCCTTTTAATAACAGTACCTCTCGCAAAACTTGGCGAACGTGGCCCATACTGGGGCGGGTATTTGTAAGCTGAAATTTGTTCGGGATTTTCCACATTGCTAATGTTTTCCTTCACTGCAATAAAGTAGATTGCATAGGTGTCATCAGCAATACCTATACCTGTTGCTGCTGGTAATTTTACACAAAAATCTTTCCCATAAAAACTTTCAAATGCCAGGGATCTACCCTTACAGAAGGATTTATAGTTTTCTAGACCTCTACTTTCATCATTAATATAGGGAACATAATTCCAAATTCGACATAAATTCCAGTCTTGTGTCAGTTCTAGCAAACTTAAATATGTTTTGTATGCAACATATTCTCTAGAAGATGTTATTGGTACAGTCGATACACCCATTAATTGGGAATTTGTTTGTAGCAGATTAAAACCTTGTTGACTGTAATTTTTTCCTAATTGACTAAAGTAATGAACCATTGAAATTACTTCCAGAATGGGAATTTTGAGGTACAAATTAATTTCATCTATGGTTGAAATGCAGCAGGTTCGATCTTGTCCAAAATAAATATTCATATTACTTTTAACTATGCAACTATCAGGAGTATCATGTGCGCTTAATCATTTTTGATACTCCTAATAGTAAGCTAAAGGTTGAGATAATCTGTGTTTTAGCCTTAGGGCAACTCTTCCACAGGAGGATTCTCTGAGGCACATCAATGGGGTTTCATATAAATATAAAAAATTACCTAAAAGGTAATCCCAACAATTAATATAGCAATCATATTTTATTCGTGGCAAAAATCTTACTACTTTTTAGGGAACAGGGAACAGGTGGGAGTTTCAATTTTTTTATTTACTTTTTAATTACCCGCAACCTATTTAGGATTGCTATAAATGACTAAAAAGTATTAGTATTTATTTGTTGTTATTAGATTTGTATAATAACTTTGACATTTTTTTCTGTCAAGTTGAAAAAAATGTCAATTTTTTTTACTATTTATGATATTTTTTTTATAGTTAGAATAATTCGATATAAAAATTTTTCCTGCCTCCCAATTAGATAAATAATAATAATTATAGAATATGAAAAAATTAAATGTTTTAGAAATTGATGGTGGTGGTATCAAATCAGTTAACAGTTATCAATTAACAGTACCTACCACTGAAGTAGGAGGTTTGAGAGCTGATATTAATTTTCAAAACTTTTCCTAGCTCACAATTAGATAAATAATAATAATTATAGAATATGAAAAAAATAAATGTTTTAGAAATTGATGGTGGTGGTATCAAATCAGTTAAAAGTTATCAATTAACAGTACCTACCACTGAAGTAGGAGGTTTGAGAGCTGATATTAATTGTCAAAACTTTTCCTAGCTCAAAATTAGATAAATAATAATAATTATAGAATATGAAAAAAGTAAATGTTTTAGAAATTGATGGTGGTGGTATCAAATCAGTTAAAAGTTATCAATTAACAGTACCTACCACTGAAGTAGGAGGTTTGAGAGCTGATATTAATTGTCAAAACTTTTCCTAGCTCAAAATTAGATAAATAATAATAATTATAGAATATGAAAAAAGTAAATGTTTTAGGAATTGACGGCGGTGGCACCAAAACGGAAGCTGTTTTAATGGATGAAAATTATCAAATTCTTGGTAGTGGTAAAAGCGGTCCGTCAAATTATCAAAGTGTGGGAATTGAAGTGGCAAAAAATTCAATTCAAACCGCTATTACTCAAGCAGTTACTAATAATAATAACCATCAACCAATCTCTGGAATTTGTCTTGGTTTAGCAGGAGTAGGAAGACCGGAAGACTTTCCAGTAGTAGAAAATTTGCTCCAAGAAATTATTACTAATTTGCCGATAAAATGGGATTTACACCCAAATACAATAATTATTTGTAGCGATAGTAACATCGCTTTGGTGGGAGGTATTGGATATTCTATAGGTATTGTGGCAATGGCAGGCACAGGTTCTCAAGTATTCGGCCAAAATAGTCAGGGGTTAACTAAACGAGTTGGTGGTTGGGGCTATCTATTGGGAGACGAAGGTAGTGGTTATAATATAGCTATTAGAGGTTTACAAGCAGCTTTGAAAAGTTATGATGGACGTGAATTACCCACGACTCTAATTACAGATTTTCAAGCATATCTGGGCCTAATAAATATTGAAGGTCTAATAGAAGTAGTCTATCGTCGTGAATGGAGTCCAACACATATAGCAGCACTTGCTCCTATTGTCTCCACAGCCGCAGATAAGGGAGATAAGGTTGCCAAGAAAATTATCAACGATGCTGTAGAGGAGTTAAGCATAGCTACAAAAATTGTGATATCTACCTTATTTCAGCCTCACGAAACTTTTGAAGTAGTTACTATTGGAAGTGTCTGGAACAGTATGATTGATTTTCGCGGTCTGTTTGAAGATTCTATCTTGGCGATCGCTCCTACTGCTAAACTTATTTGGCCTCGACATCAACCTGTTTATGGTGCAGGAATTTTAGCCTTGAAAGCTATTGCTATCTAGGTAAATAACAGGGAATTCAAAATATTTTTATATAAAAAAATTAACAATTTTCCCTTACCCTAAAAAGGTAAACGCCCAGGGCTATTTCATTCTAAACTGTGGCATTTTATGTATTGACGAAACAACGTTATTTCAAGCTTTAGGAAATTTATTTTTCCCTGTCTGAAAATCAATAAATTCATTGCCAAAATCTAGTGCCGCTACGCGGAAGTCAAAAGTCAAAAGTTAAAAGTTAAAAGTTAAAAGTATTGATTGGTAAGGCTTTTAGGATTTTGTAACTGGTTAGTTATTTCTGCCATCCTGCACCAGAATGAAATGACCCTGGTAAACCCCTGAGCTAGCACTGCTATATCTCATCAGATATTTATTACACTGCTGAAAATTTTCTATTTGGAGAATATTATCTATGTTTAATTCAAAAAAATGGCATTTCGGAACTTCTTTATTATTAACTTTAGGTATGACATTAGCCACAGCAACACCCCTAATTTCAAATCCTGCTATGGCTCAATTTTATCGGCGAAGAACGTTTCCTAATAACCAACAAAGTCAATTTTCTAATAACCAACAAAGACAGTTTTCTGTAGCACGAATACCAGCAGGAACACTTATACCTGTCGAATATGACGAAGCAGAAAAAGTAGTCCTAAGTCCAGATGAATCTATGAGATTAAGGCTAACAGTAGCACAAGATATTCGAGATGTTCAAGGAAGAGTAATTATACCCTTTGGCAGTTTAATAGAAGGTCAACTACAACCTGTTTCAGATGGTACTCAATTTTTGGCCGAACAGTTAATTATCCGCGGTCGCAGAAGGTTTCGTTTTGACGCTATTTCTAGGGTAGTTACCGATACTGAAAAAATCACAAAGGGTGCTGATGCTGGAGATATTTTGAAGGGTGCCGCTGTGGGTGGTGCTGCTGCTACTTTACTATCTGGTATTACTGGGGATAAAGTAATTGCTACAGAAAGAGTATTAGCTGGTGCTGGGTTGGGTGCTCTAGCTGGAGTATTATTGGGTCGGGAAAAAGCGCAGGTAGTCGTGATTTATCCAGAGGAAGATTTAGACTTGAGATTACGGTCTGATTTTGCATTGCGTTAATTTACCGGAAAATTGGGTTGAAAGCCTCCCCCTTTGAGGGGGACTTTTTAATGCATATATCTAGTTGCAGATATGCTGAACTGTGTGGTATGGTTTTATCGTGGCATTAAACGATAAAATATTTCTATGCTCATCTATGAAATGAAGTTGCAAGGCATACAAGGCCAGTACGATCGGCTAGACTCAGCCATTAGGACTGGTCGATTTGTGCGCAATAGCATTATCCGAGCATGGATAGATAGAGAAATTCATAGTCGTAACGATGCCTACAAATATTGCACAAAACTAGCACACAATCCTGAGTTCCCCTGGACAAAGCAACTTAACTCTATGGCAAGACAAGCTCATGCTGAGAGAGCATGGGCAGCAATAGAAAGATTCTATCGAAACTGTAAAGCTAATGTTGCTGGTAAGAAGGCGGTGCGACCCCGCGACGACGGCAGTCGCAAGGGAACGCGCACCAAGAGAGGTTTTCCCAAGTTAAAAAAATACCAAGTTAGAGACTCGGTAGAATACAAAACTAGCGGATGGAAACTATCAGAAGATAGACGCTATTTAACTTTTACTGATGGCTTCAAAGCAGGTACTTTTAAGCTTTGGGGTAGTCGAAACCTTCATTTTTATCAACTCAATCAAATCAAACGAGTCAGAGTTGTCAGAAGGCATGATGGCTACTATGCTCAATTCTCAATTGACCATACTAGGGAGGAGAAGAAAAATCTTACAGGACAGCAATTAGGAATAGACTTAGGTTTAAATCATTTCTACACTGATTCTCAGGGCCAAAAAATAGAGAATCCGAGATTTTTGAGGAAAGATGAGAAAAAAATCAAAAAACTACAACGTCGTTTATCTCGTACTCAAAAAGGTTCTCAAAACAGAATTAAGGCAAGAAATAGGTTAGGCAGAGCGCATCTGAAGGTTTCACGCAGACGTAACGACTGGGCAGTTAAGTTAGCACAGCGCGTCATACAATTTAACGACTTGGTAGCGATCGAAAACCTGAAAGTGCGTAATATGATGAAAAACCATAAGTTAGCGAAGTCCATAGCAGATGCAGCATGGTACAGGTTTAGAGAATGGTTGGAGTATTTTGGCAGAGTCTATGGTGTGCCTGTAGTAGCAGTAGAACCTGCATATACTTCTGTAAATTGTTCAAGCTGCGGTGAAACTGTTGTGAAGACCCTCAGCACCAGGACTCATCAATGTCCACACTGTGGTTATGTTGCCGACAGGGACGAGAATGCAGCTATCAATATACTCCAATCAGCATTAAGAGAATTAGCAACTACCCTGGGGCACAGTTGGAATAACGGCCTCTGGAGAGAACGACCTCTGCTTGAATGAGGAAACTCAGGCAAGTAAGTTGACTCGACGAAAGAGGAAAGTCTCACAGTGATGTGGGAATCCCCTCGCCTTTAGGCAGGGGAGGATGTCAAATACAGAATCAAGATTTATCGCAAATATTCATCAAAATGCCATGGCTGGTAGTTATACTAGATTCAATGTGCGTTAGCCTTATGCAACTCGATTGATATTAAATCCAGATAATTAGTGATGAAAAAGCCGATCCTATCTATGCAGAGCACATCTCCCTATTTTCCCTACTCCCTTATCGGGACTTTATACAAAATTGATAAATATTTGCTACAATAGGGTATTTATTCGGAGTCAACCCACCCCTAACCCCTCCCAGGAGAGGAAGTCAGAACTCAGGTAGGGGAGCCGTCGAATTGGCGAGGTACAGAATTAATGGCTTCAATACCAATTTTTAGGTCATAAATTCTCTTTTTCTTTTGGTGCGCGTTCCCTCACAGGAGTCAGCATTCCCTTGCGTCTCACGCCGACGCGGGTTCTGACCGCTCTGTTGGTGGATTGGATATGGCGAGGAGACCCGAAGAGTGACAGAGTCGCTGCCTCTTTCCTCCAGAGGAGGAGCTTTCCTATGGTCATGCTGCGCAAACGCTAACGCTTTACATGTTGGGGAGCAAAATGCCCGCTTGCAACTGGTGTCGTCGCGGGGTCTCACCGCTTTGTCAAAGGGACATTTCCTGTGCTTGTCTTTTAATCACACTTATTATTCATAACATTCTTTTTTCAAATTGGTATTAGTCAAAAACACCTAAAAAAAATGTCAAATCCGCTTGTTCCTTGGTATATTGGGGAATGCTACGCAAAGAGCCATTCTCCCACTAATTTTAACTTCTGACTTTCAATCCGAATGCTGCGCAAACACACTTCTGATTTCTGACTCCTTGAATATTAACCTTGTTTTCTAGAGTGGTGAGTATTAACTACCATGCATAACGTTATCTATCAGGTACTAAAGTAGATCGTCTAACTGTTCAAAACTTTTAGCTTTCAATTGATTCAAAGCAGATTTAGCTGCAGCTTGTTCCGCAGCTTTAATTGATGGTCCCTTACCCATGCCAAGTTTCTTGCCTTTAAACCAAACTTCTGCAAAGAAACGTCCGCGATCGCCATGAATCTTATTCGTTTCCTCAACTTGATAATTTGGGAGTGTTTTGTAATGACCTTGAGTCCATTCTTGGAGAGCTGCTTTATAATTTTGCCTAGCTGGGTCACTGCGAATTTCTGCAATCAAGACTTCAAAGTGAGAGTCTAACCAAGGGCGAATTAATTCTAAGCTATTAGTGCTTAAATAAAGAGCAGCTAAAACAGCTTCAAAAGAATCTGCTATTCGTGACTCTTCCCCAGCTCGATCTCCTGCCGCACTTTTAGATACCAGTAAATAACGACTCCACCCATATTTATTTGCAATTTGCGCTAGAGAGCGATCACTCACCAAAATAGAACGAATGGCGGCAAATTCTCCTACTGGATAATTTGAATACTTTTCAAATAGTAACTCTGCCGCAACCAGTCGAACTACTGCATCACCTACAAATTCTAACTGTTCATAGTTATGTATTGAGGAAACTGTAGAATGGGTTAAAGCCAAATCTAGTAAATTCCATTTTATTGCTGCTTGTTGAGGTATAGATAACTTTTCTATTAGAGATTGAAGTTGCTTTTGGCGAGGATGATATATTTGAGTCATTGTTTGGATGGTTTTGGTCTCTCCCAATTTATTTGTTTACTTTTAGGGTTAAGGAATAGCAAAAAATAAATTATCCAATTTTTGGACTCTCCCTATTCCCTACTTCCTGTTTCCTACTTTGCTAATTTTAGTGCAATGGAATATTTGTTTACTATTAGAGTTACATTATAATTATTACATACAGAAAGGTGGAGAAGATAATCGATCTAGGGTCTAAATTATCAACGCCCAAAAAACTTACCAAGGATTACCAATTAATGTAAAAGCTGACCAATAATAAGGGTGGGAAAAAATTTCATTACCAAACTCTGATAATTCTGGGGGTAGTTGTAACTCTCCCTTAGTTCCATTTAACTCACCCATATTTATACTTACTTCCCCTCGTATCATTACAATTTGAGCTTGTCGGAGTGCTTCTGCTCTCAGTAGTGTTTTTTGCAAGTGTTGATAAAATTCTGTCATTAATGCCAATGTTCCAATATCGCTGACATTCCACAAACTTGCTAATGCCGATCTAACTCCTGACTTCACCGTTAACCCCGCAAAAACCAATTCTGCTTGTCTATTCCCCAAGGCAGTGCGACAAGCACTTAAAACTAATAATTCGACTGGGGGTTCGTTCAATTTCAACTTTTCTATTTCATCTAATCCGATTTGTTCATCATTCCAAAACTGTATATAATACCGCTCTGGTTTTCCTGGTCGAAACTCTGCATGGGTAGCTAAATGAACTATTTCATAAGATTTTTTCTGTCGTTGTTCTTGTAAATTGTTAACTGTGAAATCTTGATTCATCAAAGCATTACCTTGCCATGTAAATCGTGTGATTTTGTTAATTTCTACTGGTACTGCTGCTAAAGGTTTTAGTTCTTTAAATTCTGATGCTCCTATTGCTAATATTTCAGCATTTTTAATTTTATTATAGTTAGTATCTATCAGATTAAATGCTGGAATTCTAGTAATAGCATACTTTTCGATCATAAAATTTTATCCATCATGTAAAGCTGCTAATGGTAAAATTGGTAAACCAATACCTAAGTAGAACATAATAGTATCTATCTTTCATGTCATAAAGTCGTTTATAACGGTTTTACCATCCATTTATATAATTTTTGTGCTGTTATAAATATGATGTAGTATTGAGTTTATAGGATTTGTGATTTCTACATTGAGGCTTATAACTGTATTAATTAACTGTGGATTATCTGCATCAGTAACACTATAAAATTCTGGTTTTTTGCCTGGGGTTATTAATATTAGCTGCATTTGCTCTGCTCGTGACCAAATCCAAATAACAGCAGCAGGTTTTGTACCAGTTTGTTGAGATATATTTGAAAGAGTTTCAGCGATACCTTCAGCCGTTACTGAAAAGTCAGCTATATTTGAATCAAAGTAATTTTCATAGTCTCTTTCCCAATGCTACTCAACTTGATTTACTGCTTCAATAAAGTCTTTCTCTTCTAAAAATCTATCCCAGTCATCTTCTTTTACAGCGATCACTGATTGTTTTACCAGGAGAATTTTTAAGATAATGGTACTAAAAAAAATCAAGATAAATAATAAACAAAAAATAATTATTTTTTTTCCATTTCTGATGATACATAGTTTTACTCCACAGGTTAGTATAGCAATCCTAAATGATACTAGAGAAAGCTTGATATTTACTCAAATTTGGCACACTAAATAACCTATACTTAATAAATAGTTCAAAGATTTTTTTTGTGATGGCAAAGGAGCGACATCGTTGGTGTAATTGTCGAAGCAGTTTTTTGGCTTGTCCCCAAATATTCTCTATGGGATTTTCTGATGGTGCATATGGTCCAAAACGCAAACAATGAACTGTAATATTTGTCTGAGTATTGATTGTGGCAAGAAACTTACGAAACTCTTGGGAACGATGGTAACTGGATCCATCCCAAATCAGAACAATTTTCGCTTCCTCACTTTGAATACGTAAATGCTTGACAAAATCAATTGTTGCTTCCGTGTTAGCTGTTTGATAGGCACTAAGTATTACTTCTTCACTTTGGCAATCTAAAGCTCCATAGTATGTCTGGGAATCACGATAGTTGTCTACCTCTACCTCTCGTCTTTCCAGGCGATCGCCCCATCCATAACCACAAATATCTTCAGCACAAACATCACATTCATCTAAAGCAAATACTCGAATTAAAAAATTTTCAATTTCTGATATGATATTAATCCTAATTACTTAGGAGTCAGTCCTCAGGAGTCAGGAGGGAAGAAAGAATAAGAAACCCTGAGTAGAAGGAGAAAGTTTTTTGCTCGCCCTCTTATCCTGAATGATATCATACCTCAAATCAGCAACGCCAAACCTTAAAATATACTATTATTTTGCTATTTTGTCATTGAAGCATCTTTATCCTGTTGTTGAAACTGTGGCACACTAAGACTCTTAACACCTGTTTCTCCATGTCAATTTTTAGCGATCGCCTGATGATCTGTGATCATAACTTCTTGCCTATGAAGCTAATACACCATTTTAAGCTTGACGCGCCACTACTGGATCTACTGAAGTGCGGCATGGGGCAGGTTTATCTAAATTTAATGTTGAGCAAGACTAATTTAATGCAGAACCCGCCTCTACTATTACACTATTTTATTTAGATGAAACAGTCTACTACACAGAAAAAAAAATGCTGAACAGTTACAAAATTATAGACGCAGACTCCCACGCTATCGAACCTCCCCAGATGTGGGCCAAATACCTCGAACCTCAATTTAAAGACTTTGCCCCCTCAACCGACATGAAAATCAAAGGACAACCCATCACCGAAAAAATCTCCCAACAAGTAGAACAAGAGGGAAATAGGCAGATGATGGAGGCTCACCCCCATGCTTATTTAAACCACTACGATGTGGAATCCCACGTCCAAGCAATGGTATTGATGGGAATAGATATAGCCTTTATTTATCCCACTTCCGGACTGTGGTTATTTGCCATCGATACTTTCCCCCCAGAAGTCATCGGAGCTTTTACCCATGCCTACAATACATGGCTGTATGAAGAATTTTGTAGCTATGACCCCAGTCGGTTAAAAGGAGTAGGAGCAATGAATCTCCATGACCCCCAGGAGATGGTCAAAGAGCTACATCGAATTGTAAACTTTGGCTGGAAAGCAGTTTTTTTACGCCCTAACCCCGTCAAAGGCAGAATTTTGAGCGATGCGGAATACGAACCCTTTTGGAGCGCTTGCGAAGAATTAGACATAGCAGTAGGTATTCACGAAGCAACCCACGGTCGCTTACCCACCACAGGAGCAGATAGATTCAATAGTCGTTTTGCCCTCCATGCTTGTTCTCATCCCATGGAACAGATGATGGCATTATTGGCTTTAATTGAAGGAGGAGTATTAGAGCGTCATCCGAAACTGCGGGTAGGATTTTTAGAATCTGGTTGTGGTTGGTTGCCCTATTGGTTATGGCGGTTGGATGAAGAATACAAAAATTTACATTGGGAAGTCAAAGACATGGTAAAATCGCTGCCATCAGAATATTTTCGCCGTCAATGTTATATTGCCGTTGACCCATCTGAACCCTATCTGACTCAGATTATTGATTACATTGGTTCTGACAATTTAATATTTGGCTCAGATTATCCACACATGGATCATCAGCCAGATGTTGTTAAGAATGTTGTAGAGCTTGAGAAGAGTTTATCTCAGGAGATAGTGAACAAGATTGTTTGGGATAATCCTAAATGTTTCTATAAAGTTTGAGGTGAAATGTGCAGGTTTCAATTTGTTAGGATATAATAGAGTTGTTGGGAATTAAGCTAAAAAAATGGCTAAAACCCTTATTGGTCAAAGTTTATAGCGTTTTTCAGTCCTAGAATCATGAAAAGCTTATTCTATAAGGTTTTGAGCATTGTTCAATTGTTATTTCCCAACAACTCTAATCTAAATACTTTTATCCTTTTTTGGATAACTGGTGTCATTGAACTAAAAATTTCGGTGTTGCTGAAGCGCGTGTATGATATTAATCTTAATTATTTAGGAGTCAACCTACCCCTAACGCCTCCCAGGAGGAGAAGTCAGGAGGACCGAGTCAGGAGGGAAGAAAGAATAACAAACAGGAGTAGAAGGAGAAAGTTTTTTGCTGGCCCTCTTATCCTGAATGATATCATACCTCAAATCAGCAACGCCAAAATTCGGTAAGTGGGAAACCACTCGACGGGTTTTAACCCGTAGTCAAAAAAATGTGTTATTATTAAATAGACATCTCCAGAAAATAAGCTTACCCTTTATTTACAGCAATTTTCAGTTAATTGAACCACACTTTGTGGTCAGATGAGTTCTGTAAATTGTTAAATTTGATGCCAGTATCGTATTCGAGTGATTTGCGTCGTCGCGTGATCATAGCAAGGGATGCAAAAGAAGGCTCTCAACGTCAGTTGGCTGCAAGATTTAAGATCAGCTTGTCATTTGTACGAAATTTGTGGCGTCATGATCGTCATTATGGACAAATTGAGGCCAAAGGCCGTGGAGGAGATCAGCAGCCAATCATTTCCCATGATCATCTCAACATCATCAAATCTCTAGTAGAGGAGAAAAATGATTTATTACTCAGAGAATTATCCAAGCGCTATCAATCAAGAACGGCTTTGTTGCATGAAAGTAGCGGTCGCAAAAAACTCCCTTAGTTGGAAGTTAACTAGATTTCTACTTTGTAGCTCTGGGGCTTACCATTTTGAATCATCACGTTGAGCATGGAGCATTGTATGAATAACTCTACTGCCTGATTGTCAAATTTTCGTCTTCGTAACTTGCCTCCAAAAAGAACTTTGAGCCTGAACATTGTGGTTTCCGACAACGAGCGTCGGTGATCACCACATTCACGCTTCCATTTCTTGCGTCCTACAATTCTTATTCTTCTGAGGTTTTTATCCCTGGGATGAGGTGGGCATTTACAGTTGCCATGTTGACCTATTACTGCATTTTTCCTGGGTGGAATAGTTGCCTTTGCTCCTCGTTGCCTAGCTTTCTCATAACACTTATACTTATCATAGGCTCCGTCTCCTGATACTTGGGCTATTTATTTCCCCATCTACTCCATCTAATAGGTCAGAAAATACTTGGGTCACACTCACATCATTGTTACTCACTACCCCACTCACGATCTCCCCAGTCGCCTCATTTACTCCCAGATGTAATTTACGCCATGTACGCCGTTTACCAATACCATGAACTCTTGTTTTCCATTCACCTTCTCCATAAACTTTTACCCCTGTAGAGTCTACTACCAGATGAATAGCTTCAGAGCGTTGGTATAACTGGCAGTTGAACATTCAGTTTTTGTAAGCGACGGGATACGGTGCTATGGTCTGGTACTGGTAAATCTAAGTCCATCAATTCAAATATAGATTCCACAAAACCTTCACTCTGTCGTCCAGCCAGACTAAACAAGGATTGTATAGTCACCATAAATTCAATGGCCGTGTCACTGTAGTTATTAGATGCTCCCCTACGTCCAGTTTTTTTCTGATTAAGCCACTCCGGAGGTGATTCCGGAGTCAGCCAAAAAGTGAAACTCCCTCGCTGTTTTAAGGATGCATCATACTCAGACCAATTTTTGAGCCGATACAAGGACTTAGATTTACTCATACCTACTGACTGTATTTTGTGTACCATCTTAACTTCTTTATTTTTACCCTAAACATCATCTTTTGTGCAACAAAGCCATCAAGAACAGGAATGAGGGTGAGTATCTCGACAATGGATCAGACATAAGAGAAATTAGGCTGACGGCGTAAAAAAAAGGTTAGTGCATCAGTAAAGTGTGGGAATGGTAATATGAATATTGTCCCTAAAGAGTTGAAACGATGATGGAATGTCCTCTCAGTGGTGATCACAAAGCCCATCAGCACGGAAAAAACAGTTAATGTTGCCAACGGTACTATTGTCCCGAATGTCTACAAACTTTTCCTGCGGAATGCTGCGCAAACACGCTCTACTTTCGATACCCTAGAGTATCCTCGGCAAATTGAGCCGGAAAAAATGCCTATGGTTCTACAAGCTCATGTTGAAGGTAGTAATTTAAGAGGAATTAGCCGTACGGTAAATCTGGCATATAATACGGTAGTGAGTTTGGTCACAGCTGCTTCTCAAAAAGGACAAATGATTCATCATGCTCATCTACGGGCATATCGAAACCTCACAAGTCAGTGGAGATGAATTTTGGTATGAATGTCCAAAAAAACATGCATCAGTGCCAGTCAAATGAATTGAGTGCAGGTGAGTGTTGGATTGGTATGACTCAAGCCTGCTTTGGTGGATTGATTCTCACAGGTAGAGTTGGTAAACATACTGACCAATAAGCTTGAACAGCTGATAGTTAATACAGAAGGTAAAACTAACTGTAGACAATGGCACACCGATGATTGGGGAGGAGATGAACGAGCCCGTGCCCCCTGAAGTTAAGCATATGATCGCAAAAGACCAGACACAGCAATTGGAGCGAACCAATGGAATTGTCAGACAACAGAATGGCCGATGGCATCGTCGGCAAAATAAGTTTGCTAAGGTTTGCTCCCAAACCTTGATCATCGTGAGATTGACGCCACGCTCCGCGAACGCTAACCTAATTGTGATCTTTGTCTGTTCCCCTTCCTGACCAAATTTATTCTGGGGTGCGATGCCACCGACCTATCTGCTGTCTGATATCAAGTCCGGTTAAACAGTTATAGAATGGTTAACTCAGGAGGAGTCAGGAGTCAGGAGTCAGGAGTCAGGAGGAGAGAGAATTACAAAGATGGGCCGACTTATGACGATTGGAGAATTTTTTTATGTGCAATTAACCGGATTTGAGTTGAGTCTGGTCTTTACCGATGATCTGCTTGACTTCTGGGGGCCAAACTCTTTGAGACCCACCCCAATCATCAGTATGCCACTGTTGACAATTAGTTTTCCCTTCTGTGTTGGCGATTAATTCTCGGATCAACTGGTCACTGTGTTTTCCGACTAAGCGTGGCCAAAATCAATCCACGTTCTGGATACTTGAGTCATCCCCATCCCACAATCCCCTTGTGTCAATTCATTGATCTGAGAGTTTTTTTGTGTCTTGAGTGCGTCTTACATTCTGGGGAGACCCCAGAATTACCCACTCGCTTTTTTTGGACGAATGACCAAAACTCGTCACTGCTGATTTGTGGGGTATTGATATTCTCGACATCAGCTAGATCAATCATTTGTCCTTTTTGAGAAGCAGTCGCAATGACAACTATTCAACAGGATTCTATATGAGGTACGAAAAACTAGAATTTGAGATTGCTTTCCGTTCCGGAATGCTCCGCAAACCCTATGGATCGCAATGACGAAAATACGTTGTACTGCGTAAGTCCTAATAATATGATTTCACAGGAGTTAAGAAACCTCACTATGACTAATCACCCAACTCATTAAATTTTGCCACTCAGAAGTTTTAGCCAATCGATCGGCATCTAAATCATGCCCCACATTCTCAGAAAATCCTGTAAAGCTGTCAATCCAATTAATCACTGTTCCCACAGGTAAAAAAGGAGAATATTTCCAAGACCTTTGTAAATATTCCACCATTTCAGAATAGAAACCCGTATAGTACAAATACCATGAACTCCAGACTAAAGTATTGTAACGCACCTGTTTTTCTAACAACCGAACCTCCAAAGGTAGAGACTCCGACGCAAAAAACTTATCTAAAACCCGATTGATAGACCTCGCCTGAGAAACCCCATCTCGCATAGTATTCCGGTCATGCTGGCGATAACAAACAGTAGACTCTCGTAACCAGTCCGCCTCACAACCCTGCAAAGCCAAACGCAATACTAAATCTACATCCTCCGCTTGACCTAATCCTGCTTCAAAATTTCCCACCTGTTGCAACCAATCTCGTCGAAACATCAAAGTACCCATTGTGCCTATTGGTTTCCATCGTAACCATGCCTCTAAATCCAATTTAGGAACATAATCCCAGGGAGTCTCATCTTTAATAGTTTCACCATCCTGATTCACTCTGCGCCACCCACTGTGAACAATTCCCAAATTCGGTTGCGCGTCAAATACCCCTACCTGGGCAGTCAGTTTATCCGGTAGAAAAAAATCATCTGCATCTAGAAAAGCAATTAACTCTCCCCGCGCCAGATCTATACCATGATTCCTAGCTGCTGAAACCCCTTGATTTTTTTGATATATATAACGGATAGCCTTAACATAAGGTTCTAAGACTAAAGAGGTATTGTCTGTGGAGCCATCATCAATGACAATGATTTCATAGGATTGATAAGTTTGGGATAAAATACTTTCGATGGCCTGGCGAATATAGCGATCGCCATTGTAAACGGGTATAATTACGCTTACCCGTGGAGTTTTAGTAGTAGTTGACATCTTAATAGACTTAGGTAGTAGGTGGTAGGTGTTAGCTCGTAGGTGGTAGGTGGTAGATGTTAGCTCGTAGGTGGAAATTCAAGAGGGAACACTGGATATTGTAGATACCTTCCATGGAAAGTTTCTATCAAAAATGGAGTGAGTGACGGCTCCCGGTATAATCTCCAATTTACCGGGAGATGAATCGCGACCAAACAAACAATAAGCACTCTATTGAGATAGAATTATGATACAATGGGAACATGATAACACTTAGGTGTCACTGCGCGAGGTTTGGGAATCTCCCGTTAAATCAAAGATTATAACGGGAGAGGATGTCAAATTCTTTGAGAATTACAGCAAGTTCAAAAAATCGGTAGTCCTGCTCGCGTAATGGTAGATAGGGATGAAAAACCTCTAGTACTGGCATCCTGCCTCCTGCCCGCGAGTACGGGAGCAAGATGCTCCCACTACCGTTCTCCTTAACCAAAATAATTACAATAGACCACTATTACAATGCACTACCACCAAAAAATCAAGCTCCTGACTCCTGACTCCTGACTCCTGACTTCTGACTCCTGACTCCTGACTCCTGACTCCTGACTCCTGACTCCTGACTCCTGACTCCTGACTCCTGACTCCTGACTGCTATTTCTCAACTGCTACACGAGGTAGTCGATGCTTAAAACTACAAAGAATTTCCCAGGAAATAGTCCCTAAAGTATTTGCCCAGTCTTCAGCAGAAATTTGATACTTACCTTGCTCTCCCAATAAAGTGACTACTTCACCTGTTTCTAGATCAGGAATAGCACTCACATCCAACATCAATTGATCCATAGTAATAGCTCCCACTTGAGGAATCAATCGATCGCGCACAATAACTTTCATTTTATTAGAAAGGTTACGAGGTACACCATCAGCATAACCAATACCTACTACTGCTAAACGCATCCGCTTTTTAGCAATAAATTGATAACCATAACTCACACCAGTACCTGCTTCAATAGTTTTGACCTGTGTCACCCTAGCTTTAACCTGCATTACAGGTTTTAAATTAACTTTCTGATGCAAATGAGGTGCTGGATAAAGACCATAAAGAGCTAAACCCACTCGTACCAGATCGTAATGTAAAGCAGAGTCAGTTAAAGTAGCTGCCGAGTTAGCAAAATGAAGCTGCACATCCCTAGAAAAACCTTCTCTATCAATACAACACGAATCTATTGCTTCCTCAAACCTTTGATGCTGTTTTCTCATCACTGTTTGGTCAGGACTATCTGCAGTGGCTAAGTGAGAATAAATACTAGCAATTTTTAAATTTGGTAATCTCTGGACAAATTGTACAAATTTTACTGCTTCTTGCCAAGGCATTCCCAAGCGAGACATTCCTGTATCCAACATCAGATGCACTGGCATTGCTTTAGTGTAATGGGAAAGAGTCTCTGAAAAAACTAAAGCTTGCTGAGGGGTACAAATAGTTGGTTGAAGTTGCCAGTGAGCGATCGCTTGAATTTGTTCTGGTCGGTCTGTTGCTCCTAAAATTAAAATTGGTGCTTCAATTCCAGCTAACCTTAACTCTATTCCCTCTGGCACTGTTGCGACTGCCAACCAATCTGCACCTGCCTCTAAAATAGTTTGAGATACTTGACACGCTCCATGGCCATAAGCATCTGCTTTAACTACTCCCATCAATTTAGTTTTTGCTGATAGAATACTCTTAAGCTGTCGTACATTATAGGCCAATGCCTGGTCGTTAATTTCTACCCAAGCTCTTTGACAAATCCCTCCATAAGCATCACTTTCTATCGAGTCCTGATTTAAGCTTTCTGTTACTAGAGTTTTAAAAGAAGCATTTTCCCAACTCAACATTTTGATTCACTCCTCAATTAATTAACTTTCCTATTAAAACTATTTGCTACCATAATTAGTGATTATCAGGTTATATAGCTACAGCTCGGGAAGATTATTTTTATAGGGAACAGTTAATATTAACAAGTAGTTTAAACAATCCAAAATACAAAATACAAAATTATCAAATCATACCCAGAATCAGCAACGCCAAAAATTTTTTATACCTTAAATTTGTCTGTCAGAAAATTGTTTAATACCAATTAAAAAAAAGAATGTTACGAATAATCAGGGCTGTAAGGGTGTTCGCGGCAGCTTTGCGTTAGCAAGTTGCCATCCCCCCCTACTTTATAGGAGATTTCTCTTGGACTAAAAAGATAAATTCTGACCTAAAAACTGGTATTAAAGCCATTAATTCTGACTCATTCCTCCTGACTCGGTCCTCCTGACTCAGTCCTCCTAAGAAATATCCTAGCTATTTGTAGCAAACATTGATCAAATTGGTATAACTCTAAACTTTTGTCCCAACAAATATCAATTGTGTTAATCTATGAGAAAATATTATCTTTTCAGAAATATCAATGGCCAATGTTTTAGTGTTGAACGCTTCTTATGAACCGCTCAATATCACGAGTTGGCGACGAGCGATCGTCTTGTTGCTCAAAGGTAAAGCGGAGCAGATTGAGCATAATGGGGTATATATCCTGCCAGATATTCCCTTGCCCACAGTTATTCGACTGCGATACTACGTCCGAGTTCCTTATAAGGATATTCCTTTGACACGCCGAAACATTATGCACCGAGATGGTCATTCCTGTCAATACTGTAATTATACAGGCGATGATTTAACCTTAGATCATGTAGTGCCGCGATCGCGTGGTGGTGGCGATACCTGGGAAAATCTTGTGACTGCTTGTGTTCGCTGCAATGTCCGCAAAGGTAATCGTACCCCAAAAGAGGCGAATATGACTTTGCATTATCTTCCTCGAAAACCCTATAGTGGCCTTTACTTTGAATTGACTAAACACGTCAAAAGTGGTAGGAATAAAGAATGGAAAAAATATGTGATTGGTTTATGAAGCCCCTGTCCATCTGAAGGCAGGGGTTTTTTGTATCGAAAATAGCAATGTCAGGCAAAAGACAGAAAAAAAAAACAGAAGACAGAAGGCAGAAGGAAAAATCTGACTTTGTTTGAGTTTTCAGCTTCTTTAGACTGCTACAGTTAGTATTTTTATTAAAAAGGAGGGTGCATCAGTTTTGATTAATGCAGTGTATGCTCAAACCAGGCCCTGTCTAGATTCTCCCCATCTCCTCACCCTTGCCACTCTCCCCGTATACTTTTGCATAGCAGTTGCACTAAAAGCTCATTCTCTCTAACAAAAATTTGATAATATAGTCTGAATGCTGAACAGCTTATGAGTATAAATGTTTATTTCATCCGTCACGGTATAGCTGCAGATGCAGAAAATTATCCCACAGATTCAGAACGTCCTTTGACGGAAACAGGCGATCGCAAAACTCACAAAATTGCTCAACAACTCAAAAAATTAGGTCTTCATTTCAACCTAATTCTCACCAGTCCTTTAGTTAGAGCTTATCAAACTGCTAAAATTCTTCAAGAAAATAAATTAAGCTCTAAAGTAGAAGAATTTTTACCACTAGCTCCTGATGGTGAAATTAATATCTGGCTAAAATGGCTAAAAACATGGCAACTTCAAGAAAATAGAGAATTAGCCCTTGTAGGCCATCAACCAGACTTAGCAAATTGGGCAGAAATTTTAATCTGGGGAGAAGCTAGACAAGTTTTGATACTAAAGAAAGCAGGGGTTATAGGTATTTCCTTGCCTGAAGTTGGTTCACCAGTAGGTAATAGTCAAATGTTTTGGTTGACACCACCAAAATTTCTACTTAATTAGAGTTTGCTGAAAAAGTCTTTTGGTAGGGGTAGGAGACAACCCACCCCTAACCCCTCCTAGGAGGGGAAGACAGGAGACAACCCACCCCTAACCCCTCCCAGGAGGGGAGAAATGGATCGGGAGCGAGGAAGTAGGAGCTAAGTTTTGTCCCAAGATTGTTCTGCCCAACTATGAGCCTAAAATACTAACATCCATGAGCGTTTTAGACTGAAATAGGCGCACTACAATTCTACCCCAAAAAGGTTAAAATCTTTATATGTCAATGCTTTTAGATTTAATCAGCAAACCCTAATTAAACCAAATTCAAAAAAAAAATTAATTGCACAGCAGGGAATAGGAAACAGGGAACAGTGAAAAAAGTTTTCCTCTGTCTCAGGTTGATCATCAATATAAGTCAAATACTAGCTCGTTCCTTGCTATATATTTGATAGTCATTTTAGCTATAAGTTATCAGTTAATAGTTAACATTTGTGGCAAAGAAGACTGAAAAATAAAAATATAGGTTCAAATAATTACCTAAAATTCAAGAATCCAATAGCAATACTACAGGAAAAAATATCCAAAAATAGAGGTGGTTGGCATTTTAAATTAACCCACAAACTCTGTGACTGGGCAGACAATATTTTTGTTGAATATATTAACTTTAAATCATGATAAGCGACGAATTGTGAGAAAGCAATTTTTAGACTATGAAATAGATCTATCTCTTAATGAAATACTTTCTAATATTTGCAGGAATTGAAGCCAATATTATTTGTATGATTTAACGGTAGGAGTATCAATAGCCAGAATTATTAATAAATTATTGTCAAAACCACAACACAACTAAGCTAGTTGATAGTATAAGGTGAGAATATTCTAACTAAGTAAAAGGTATAGTAATGTCTGTCGTCTGTATCGAATTTAAACCAGGTTTAGAAGGTGTTCCCGCTACCCAATCAAGTATCAGTCACGTCGATGGACAGCTAGGAGTACTGGAATACCGAGGCATTAATATTCAGGAACTGGCAAAAAAGAGTTCTTTTCTGGAAACAGCATATTTATTAATTTGGGGCTATCTTCCTAGCAAAGAAGAATTAGAAAGCTTTGAGTATGACATTCGCTATCACAGAAGAATTAAGTATAGAATTCGGGACATGATGAAATGTTTCCCAGAAACTGGACATCCAATGGACGCTCTACAGACTTCAGCAGCAGCTTTAGGTTTATTTTATTCTCGCCGTGCCCTTGATAACCCAGAATATATTAGGTCTGCAGTCATCAGGTTACTGGCAAAAATTCCAACTATGGTAGCTGCTTTCCAGTTAATGCGTAAAGGTAACGATGCTGTACAGCCAAAAGATGACCTGGACTATGCAGCCAACTTCTTATATATGCTGAATGAACGGGAACCCGATCCATTAGCAGCACAGGTATTTGATGTTTGTCTGACCCTCCATGCTGAACATACTATTAATGCTTCTACATTCTCAGCTATGGTAACTTCTTCTACTTTGACAGATCCTTATGCAGTTATAGCTTCGGCAGTGGGAACTTTAGCTGGTCCACTACATGGGGGTGCTAATGAAGACGTTATTACTATGTTGTCCGAAATTGGTTCGGTAGAAAATGTTAGGCCATATCTAGAAAAATGTTTGGAGACTAAGGCCAAAATTATGGGTTTTGGTCACAGAGTCTATAAAGTGAAAGACCCGCGAGCTATTATTCTTCAGGAACTGGCAGAAAAGTTATTTGATAAGTTTGGCTACGACAAATATTATGAGATTGCTTTAGAGATGGAAAAGGCTGTAGAGGAAAAATTAGGCCACAAAGGGATTTACCCAAATGTGGATTTTTATTCTGGTTTGGTTTATCGAAAATTAGGCATTTCTAGCGATCTATTTACACCAGTATTTGCTATAGCTCGTGTAGCTGGTTGGTTAGCTCACTGGAAAGAACAGTTAATAGAAAATCGGATTTTTCGTCCTACACAAATTTATACAGGAGAGCATAATATTTCTTATACTCCTATTCAAGAACGTTAAGTATCATAAACATTCAAAACAAATATAGTCTTATGTAGTATAATCTGCGGTTTTGTCTCCAGAAATTTGGGCTACTATTGACATAATCTAACAATGTCTGTGATGATAGAAAATCAAATAGCCTCAAGAGTCAACGATCTGAGTTCAATAGGGTGAAATTACTGGAATGACACGCTACCTCTAGACACATCAGAACCTACGTCCAAGACTCTGTATTATGACCAAGTAGAAATTGAATCAGGGAGATCATCAAAAAAGAGGAAAAGAAAAAGTAGCTCCCTTTTGCTTTTAGCTATGGGATATAGGGTGTTGTAGTTCACGAGCGTCAAGGTAACACCTGCAAAATAAGGATATGTCTTATGTGACTATATTTTTATGAACTATTTGATCATGGATAATTCAGAAATTGTTTTTTCAACTGTCGCCGACATGAAATGCTACGGGACATGAAAAGTGTAACTCCTTTGGAAGAAAGAGTATGACAGAAGGAACCAAAAACGCATAGGTGTGTAGCATAATTGTTCATCCTGCACAGTATCTCAAGAGCAGCTTCGGGAAGATGTCAAAGATGTTACTAAAAGTCGTTATTAGCAGGAAACTATTAATGATTTTTTTGACCTATGAATATTTTTGCTTCTGCCTTTGTAATAAGCTTTCTCGTACTAGCAGTTGGATTTCTTACCCAGAAGATTTTGATTAAGAGGGAGATTAAATGGTCTTTTCCTAGTATATATAATCAAAATGTCAAAGACAACGAACTAGAATTAAGCAGTCCAACTCAAGAATTGTTGTATTCCAAAGTTCTGCTTTATACCAGTGCTGTTGGCATTATCGGGGGATTAGTTGCTACAGCTTACTACTTTGTTTTAGAACACTTTTTGGAGTTGGTCTGGGAAATAGGGAAGCACTACTTCACAGGAATTTTCCCGGATTGGTTCCCAGCATGGAACTACACCTGGATTGTATCAACAATTGGAGGGTTTGGGGTTGGCTTGTGTCTCTATTTCTTTGGTCAACCAGGAGAAATGGCAAAGGTGATTGAAAAAATTCACGATCCTGGTCGTTTGGAACCAAGTCAAACACCAGGAATGATTGCCACTTCTTTAGTTTCAATTACTGCTGGTGGAAGTTTGGGACCTGAAGCACCTCTGGTACAAATTAATGGTAGTTTAGGAAGTTGGATTGCAGATAAACTGAATTTGAGTCTTAAGGAAACAAGAGTTCTGACCTTTTGTGGTATGGGTGCAGCATTGGCAGCTTTCTTTGGCGATCCGGTTGGTGGCCCTTTATTTGCCCTGGAGATTCCTCATCGCCGCGGAATTCAGTATTATGAAGCAATTATTCCGGCGGTTGTTGCAGGGATTTTTAGTTTTGGTGTGTTTCGGTTTGGCACTGGGTTAGAAATTGGAGGTATCTATCGCTTTGACTACTTTGATAGTATTCCTGCTTTGAGTTGGCTAAATCTTCTGGAAGCTGGATTTCTAGGAATAGTTGGTGGTTTAGCTGGAATTTTGTTTATTGGGATTTTTCGACTTACAGAGTTGGCCATTCAACCTATTGAAAATAGGCATATTTGGCGAGCAATTTTGGGAGGATTGGGAATTGGGTGGTTGGCAGTTTTATACCCCCAAACTCTCTTCTTTAGCGAGCAGCAAATTGAAACTCAATTAATTGAGCCAGCTACTACACTTACGGTTGTGACGTTACTCGGAATTTGTTTGGCTAAAATGATGGCCATTAGTTTCACGATTCATGGTGGATTTCGAGGTGGTTTTATTTTTCCCCTATTTTTCACGGGAGCAAGTTTAGGATTGGCCATCAGTTTTTTGATTCCAGCGGTACATCCAACTATTGCAATGTTATGTTGCATGGCGGCCATTAATGTATCGATTACCAAAACTCCGATTAGTACCTCGATTATTTTGAGTGTTTTATCTGATACGTCGATAATTCCGATGATAGCGATCGCTAGTTTTACCAGTTTTATATTGACTAGCAATATTGGTTTGTTAAGAACTCAACGTCCTAGAAAACAAGTAGAACATCCACAGTGCCTGATTAAAACAGCACTATATGAACAGGAAGTTTCATTAATTGATAATGGATAATGGATAATGGATAATGGATAATGGATAATTGATAATTGATAATTACAAGAAGGTTAAAACGGATAGGATTTAATAAAAGGAAAAAATTTATTCTCTTGGTCGATTGGATATGGCGAGGAAACCCGTTCTTGCAGACCCGCTTTCCTAGCGGAATGCTATCGCAAACGCTAACGCCATCCGGAGACCGCTTTTTTCCCCTTGAAAGGGGAGGCTTTAAACCTAAATTATTGAATTTTGAATTATTAATTCTTCGGTAAAATATATAGTTAGGGTTTGCGCTTCACTAGTCTTTTTGTTGAGGTAGGAAGTAGTTAAGATTCAGGATAAATGGGAGTTATAGAGGAAGTGGTCGAAAGAATAATCTCCTAATTTTTCTGCCATAGTTACCCAAAAATGCTAGCTTTTTGAACCTGGGCAACCTAAAAGACAGTAATTTTTCCAGACCTAAAAAGTATGGAATCTTGATCTGTCAGTGCTTTAAGATTTAATCAGCAAACCCTAAATTATAATTATTGGCTGAGTAAGTAGTTAGACAAAATTATTTGTATATTTACTATTGAGCTATGTTTTGATTTTTTATTATTTTTTGGGGTAATTTTTACCAAAAAATTGGGTTCAAAGCCTCGCCCTAGAAGAGCGATTTTTTAGTTATTTTTTTCAATATATATGTTATCATTCTGTTAGTTTGGATAGGAATTATGAAAGCTAGATTTAAGTATCGTATCTATCCAAAACCGGGACAAAATATCAATTAGCAAAGCTATTTAGTTGTGTCCGTGTTGTTTGGAATGATAGCCTAGCCTCTTGCCAATAAAAGTATAGATTGGGAGAAAAGAAACCTACTAATTCAGAACTACAAAAACAGTTAATCACTCAAGCTAAAAAGACTGAAAATAGAGAGTGTTTATCAGAAGTTTCAAGTATACCATTGCAGGAATTTTTATATGTCAATGGTTTGATATTTAATCAGTAAGCCCTAATTATAACTATTCAATCAGACATGATTTAATTTGATAAACCAAACCTATATCGATGAATGAAACTATTACTATAAGTCTAGAAAAAATTTGTGTATCAACTGATTTTCCTTATGGTGAAGCTTGGATACCAGATGAAGATAAAAATCTACTACAACTTAGTTCCAGCTATTATGTTAATTCCGGTTTTGGCAATAAGGATTTAGAACAATTTTGGGTTTGTAGTCAAGATTTTATATTATCTAGGGGTGAAGGTTTACCAGGACGAGTTTGGTTATCAAAACAACCGGAATGGATTATAGACGTAACTATCGAATCTGAGGGATATTTTTTACGCAATCAAATTGCGAAAGCTTTTGGAGTCAAAAGCGGCTTTTCTGTGCCTGTAATTACACAAAATAAAGTTTTGATAGTGTTAGCTTTTTTTACATCACAAACTCATTCTAAAGATACAAAAATTATAGAAATAGCAACAAGTCAAGCCGAAAGTTTAGGACAGCTTCTATTGTAAGCATTTCCTCTGGAATGCTGCGCAAACAGCAGTCAGCTATTGCTTTTAGTTTTAGATATAAAGCTTTACTGATTGAGTCAGAATTTATACTTACGCTCTCTAGCTGGCTGAAAAAGTCTATATTCATTCAAACCATCTGCTTTTGTGATCGAGCTGACAGCTAATAGCTGTTTGCTTACCAATTTATAATAGACATCAAAATTTTTATGAACTATAAACCTCTTTTACCAATTATCAATTATCCATGATCCATGCTCCATAGAAATATCGGGTTTGAGTAATCCCAGAACCCTATCTTTCTGATAAAATCAACAAGCAAAGTAATAATACTTATTTAACCCGACTCTAAATGAATTCAGGAATTGATCTACAAAGAACATTTATTCAAGCTCTCGTAGACTTGGGCCTATCTCCAGAAATAGCCAGAACCGTTTGGCTACCATTACCCATGTTATTAATGATTGCCGCTGCTACTGTTAGTGTTCTAGTAACAGTGTGGCTAGAGCGAAAAATCTCCGCAGCAGCTCAACAAAGAATTGGCCCAGAATTCATTGGTCCTTTGGGAACTCTAGCACCTTTAGCTGATGGTTTGAAGCTAGTTTTCAAAGAAGACGTTGTTCCTTCTAAAGCAGATCCTCTACTATTTACTCTCGGCCCTGTAATAGTAGCCATCCCAGTATTTTTGTCCTATCTAGTAGTTCCTTTTGGACAAAATTTAATTATCACAGACCTGGGGGTAGCAATATTTTTATGGATAGCCCTTTCCAGTATTCAGCCTATTGGTCTGCTGATGTCTGGCTATGCCTCCAACAATAAATATTCTCTACTAGGAGGTTTACGAGCAGCAGCACAGTCTATTAGCTATGAAATACCTTTAGCTTTAGCTGTACTGGCAGTAGTGATGATGTCCAATAGTCTCAGCACAATTGATATTGTTGAGCAACAATCAGGCTATGGCATTTTAGGATGGAATATTTGGAGACAACCAGCGGGTTTCCTCATTTTCTGGATATCAGCATTGGCAGAATGTGAAAGACTTCCGTTTGACCTTCCTGAAGCAGAAGAAGAGTTAGTAGCGGGATATCAAACAGAGTATACAGGGATGAAATTTGCCCTCTATTACTTAGCGTCTTACATTAATTTAGTTCTATCCGCTCTATTTGTGGCAATTTTATATCTAGGTGGTTGGGAGTCCCCCGTACCAGTTGGACTTCTCAGTGACTGGTTAGGAGTAAGTGAAACAACTCCGTGGCTACAAATAATTACTGCTACTTTGGGCATTACTATGACATTGCTCAAAGCTTATTTTCTAGTATTCATTGCTGTTTTGTTACGTTGGACATTACCAAGAGTCAGGATTGACCAATTATTAGACTTGGGATGGAAGTTTCTCCTACCCGTTGCTTTGGTAAATCTACTGTTAACTGCAGCCTTAAAGTTAGCCTTTCCACTAGCTTTTGGTGGATAAATCCATAGCTGATTTGAGACTTTTAGATTAAACTGTATCAAAAATCTAAAATTACTTTTGCTAATTAATTAGACTTCCTAGGAGAGAACGCCATGCTAAAATTCCTCAACCAAGTAGGCGAATACGCTAAAGAAACTTTTCAAGCTGCTAAATATATTGGTCAGGGTTTATCTGTAACTTTTGACCACATGAGCCGTCGTCCTATTACTGTACAATACCCCTACGAAAAACTTATTCCTTCTGAAAGATTTCGAGGCAGAATTCACTTTGAATATGACAAGTGTATTGCCTGTGAAGTTTGTGTAAGGGTTTGTCCGATTAATTTACCTGTAGTTGATTGGGAATTTAATAAAGAAAGCAAAAAGAAAAGGCTCAAGCATTACAGTATTGATTTTGGTGTTTGTATTTTCTGCGGTAATTGTGTGGAATATTGTCCAACTAACTGTTTATCCATGACGGAAGAGTATGAATTAGCAGCTTATGACCGCCATGAGTTGAACTATGATAATGTGGCCCTGGGACGATTACCATATAAGGTAACAAATGACCCAATGGTAACTCCTATGCGAGAATTAGCTTACTTACCTAAGGGAGCGATAGACCCTCATACAGTTCCTCAAAATGCACGTCGCGCTGGTCTTCGTCCGGAAGAAATTCTTGAACAAATGGAAGCTGAAAAACCAGTGGCAGAGACTACAGAAAAATAGCTATTAGTTTATTAGTTATTTAGTTGTGAAGTAATATTCAGCTATTAGCGGTCAGCTCTTCCTTTGGAATGCTACGCAAACAGCTTTTGAATGAATGAAGCAAGCATTCGTTGAACTTCTACTAAATTTTCACTCTATAGAGGGAAATGTAGATGTGGCTCGATAAACTGCTAAGGTTAAGTGATGGGCTTTTACCCATAATTTTAATTTTTTGAAATCTCTCAATTGCTTTTTCTCCTTTTTTATAAGGTAATAACCCCAATAGCTGATAGCTGATAGCTGATAGCTGACCGCTGAATGCTTACGTTTAATAACTAATAGCTAATAGAATTCAAAATAAACAAATCTCAAAAGGAATAAAAAGTGGATTTAGCACAAGGAGTTCAATTTGTTTCATTTGCTTTATTAAGCATAATGATGATTGCTGCTGCTTTGGGAGTAGTGTTATTTTCTAATATTGTCTACTCAGCATTTTTGTTGGGTGGAGTATTTATTAGTATTTCTGGTTTATACCTTTTATTAAATGCTGATTTTGTGGCTACTGCCCAAGTTTTGATTTATGTTGGAGCTGTTAATGTCTTGATTTTATTTGCAATTATGCTTGTAAATAAACGAGAAGATTTTAAAGTTTTGCCTAATGCTTGGTTGAGAAAAATAGCTACAGCTTTAGTTTGTGTTGGTTTATTTGCCCTACTAAGTACCATGGTTTTATCTACTTCTTGGTCAATTCCTGGTGCTAGTATTGCTAGTACAGAAAGTTCAATTGTTTTAATCGGCAGGCACTTTTTTAGTGATTTTTTACTTCCTTTTGAACTTGCTTCTGTGTTTTTGTTAATGGCAATGGTGGGTGCTATTATTTTGGCTCGTCGAGATATTTTGCCTGATGAAGTACCGACTGATATCCCTCAAACACCTGTTTTAAGTTTGCCAGAACGTCCCCGTGAATTAGTGTCTGGTTCTAGCGAAATTTCTACTAATTAAATTCAAAGAGTTGATAAGTTTATGCAATTGCAACTGGAGTATTTTTTGTTATTGGCCGCAGCACTTTTCTGTATAGGTATTTATGGTTTAGTTACTAGCCGCAATGCAGTTAGGGTGTTGATGTCTATTGAGTTAATGCTTAATGCTGTAAATCTAAATTTGATGGGTTTTTCTAATTTCTTAGATCCCCAAAATATTAAAGGTCAGGTATTTACTGTATTTGTACTTACTGTTGCTGCTGCTGAAGCGGCCGTTGGTCTAGCGATAGTTCTCGCAATTTATCGTAACCGTGACACTGTAGATATGGAACAGTTTAATTTATTAAAGTGGTAATTTTAAGGTAAGCATTCAGCTGTTAGCATTCAGCGTTCAGCTTTAGTTAATAATATTTGAATGCTTACTTTTTAATACTATAAAATGTTTTATTTGAGCAGTTTTAAATGTATTCCTGTGCATCTGGATTTCAAGAATTAAGAATTTATAATTAAGAATTTAGAATTACCTCTCCTTTAAAACTGATAGGATTGACTCAAAGGAGATTTTTTCTTTTTATCCTCTTAAAATAGGAGGATTTCAACCACAATTTTTCGGTAACTATTTATTGTCGAAAAATTTTTTTTAAATACTATGTAAAGAAATATAATTTTATTTACTGAAAAATATTAAGCTTCGTTACTAAGCTGCAACATAAAATAATTTCCGTGCTACCGTTTCTAATCATAAACAAGCTCAAATAATTTAGGGGAGGAAAAAATTTTGAATTCAGAAATTAAAAAATATCCATCTTGTTCTTTACATCAAGATGTTAGTGAATATGTGGCTGATTTACAATTTCACATGACTTTACACGCTCGTAATTTAGTTCCTTCTCTTAATCAAGCAAAAGATGGTCGTGAGGAAATGTTGCAGCAAACTCAGGCTCATTTTGAAAAGTTGATTTCTAGACAAACTCTTTAGTTATTTTTATATTTATTTTTATTCCAAAACCCAGTTTCAACTAGCAAAAGAAATTGGGTTTTTTAATTTGTTTTAAAACTTCAACGACTCCACATTCCATAGAACCCCTAACCGTATCTTTTACATTTACATTAACTTTCCTTTCTGCAAACTGAGCGATCGCAATCAAAACTATGCTATGCTTTTATTGAATAAAAAGTCATGCTTAGGGGCGAACAAACCCTTATAAGCTTTATGATATCACAAAAATTGTGAGCATGGAACCGAAAAACCTTTGGCACGCCGCATTTTTTAGGATGCTTCACAAAATGAATATGTTAATGATTTTTCACTGGGGAGTTATTGATGGAAAGATTTGATGAGAAAAAACCACTATTTATGGAAGCTTCACAGAATGAAAATATTTCTGGTATTGCTCCTGGGAAAAATTCCTGAAGATTTGATTGTCTCTCAGTTAGGGAAATTAGTTGAATAAAAAGTCATGCGTAGGGGCGAACAATTCCTTATAAATTTTATGATATCACAAAAATTGTGAGTATGGAAGCGGAAATCCTTTGGCGCGCCTGGAGCTTAACCAAATGAAAATGTTGGCGATCTTCCACTTAGGAGGTATAGATGGAAAGATTTGCAGGAGCTAAACAAAATGAAAATATTTCTGTGTTGCCTCTATTCCACTTACCGACTCGTAACTCAAAAATTGGCGCTGCTGAGTGGTAATGATTTTTAGATTAAGTAGGGTTTGCTGAATATAAGTTTTTCAATTTTACTTTCAGCTACTTACTATTAAATTTGAGCAACATTGAAAAAGTTTTTTTCAGAGTGGGAGAAGTTCTTGCTAGACAAGGATTTGACCACGGATACACGGATGATTAATCTGCATTCTGTGAAGCAGCAAAAAATAACCAGATATTTCTCCTTGCATCGCTAAAAAAATTATGATGCTATGTAATTAATTATTAGGTGTAACTCGCCCCTAAGCATGACTTTTTATTCAATGCAAAAACAGCATTTCGCCACTGAATACATATAGAGGAGATACTCACCCCATAAATAGTACCGATATTATTCATGTAGAAGCGATCGCTATACTCACAAATCCAGAAAAATATCATCCTGTGAAGCATTCGCGAAAGAACTGGCAACAGGAAAAATTTTTACCCCATCAACAGATTGATATTACTTATGCACAAATCCAGAAAATAATCATCCTGTGAAGCTCCAAAAAACGGCAAGGTATTTCTCGTTGCATCTCCAAAAAAGTTATGGTATGATGCAATCATTGGGTGCTGCTCGCCCCTACACATGACTTTTTATTCAACTAAGAAAAAGCTTATATTTTACGTTGATACTTAATCTAAAAATCATTACCAATCAGCAACGCCCAAAAATTTAATCGCGGACAAAGATATCAAATAGATGTCTTTTTTTTCTCAAAATCTTTGTCTCAATTGTAGTCAGAGATTTTTGACAAGTTTTAATTATACTTTTCAGGTTGTGTATTTTAAAATTCAAAACTTTGTTATCAATCTCTGACAATAATATTGGTGAATAAACTAACAAATTTTCAATACTTTCAGCGATTTTTCTCAATTTCGTGATATGGTGAATTTAATTATAATCCAAGGGATTTTTATTGCTTAATGGAAAAATAAACTTGTAAACCCTTATTATGTCGTTATTTTAGGTAGCGATCGCTCTTTATTGCTTGAAGGATGACTAACTAATTTTCTCCAACCTATTTAACTGGCAATTGACAAAAGTATATTTATGTGTATTGCATAAATTAGCACTACATCAGGAAAAAACTAATAGTAGGAATAAAAGTAGACTTTTTACCAATATTTTTCATCTTTTTATATTGTGGTTAACCAGTTCAACTTTATATTGCACAACACTAGGAATAGTTTACTTTAATGGTGGGTCACATTTCTCGCAAAAATAAAGAGTTGGAACTTCAAAAGTCTCTGACTTAAAGGTGTAGTCAGAGTTACCACTGTACTGCTTTAACCCAGATTCAAAATTTCTCTTAGCTATATCTGCTGCTAAATCTTCCTTTGCTATAACCTCTCTGTCTTTGGACCGAGAAGCTAATACTTTAATAGTTAGCTTCAAATTATATGAGGGGTTTAAGTGTACTGTATTAATTGTATATACATCAATTAGCTGATAAATGGCAAAATACCACTCAAAAGACTGGGGTGGAATTTTAGTTGTGTGTTTCTTAGAAGTTTTTTCAGCAATAGTAATACTTTCACTTGTCGATCTACTTAACTCCTGAGACACCTTATATCTCAATTTAAAACCATCAGCTCCTAATTCTTGAGATGATCTAATACCTAGCTTTGAAGCAATTTCTTCAAATCTCTGAATTGTTAAACCAGTTTCTCTAGTATAGCTGATTTCTCTTTCTCTTCCTCCAGGTTGCCCATGAAAAAAATCTACTAATACCCAGTATTGCTCTTTGACAAATTCCTTTAATTCTAATAATTCCGATTTACGCCAAATCTCTTGTGAACTATTCTCTTTCTTATAAACATGACGGCTAACAAACTTTTTCTCTGTTTTTGAAGGAGGGTAATCACCAAACCTAACTTCTGGCTGAACTAAAGTTGTATCTTTATATTGATAAATTAATTTAAAGTCACTCATAAAGTAATTCAGAGGGTAACATCGAATTTGTTCCTTTAACTTGACACTTGTTAGAGTGTTTTTCAAGCAAGCGTTATACACTCAAAACATAACTATTAATTATATCGCAGTTACTGTAGAGTCTCCTGTATTAGATAAAAAACCTAAATCCACGGAAAATTTCAAATTCTTCTTAAAGCTTAAAGGAAGGAAATTCAATTTCAAAGAACAATCTTAAAGCTCAACAAAGATTAACTTGATAAATATTGCCATAAAAATGATATGGTTACTAAGAAATAAGCTTTGAAACCTACGCTTTCAAGCAGAGTTACTAATAACTGATAACTAATAACTGAAATGCCATATTACATATCACCTAGATTTATAGATAAACTAGCAGTTCACATTACCAAAAATTTCTTAGAACTCCCCAGGATTAGAGTACCTTTAATATTAGGAATACACGGACGAAAAGGAGAAGGAAAAACTTTTCAATGCCAATTAGTATTTGAAAAAATGGGAATAGAACCTGTCACAATATCTGGTGGAGAATTAGAAAGTAAAGATGCGGGAGACCCAGCACGTTTATTACGTTTACGTTATCGAGAAGCGTCAGAAAAAATTAAAGTTCAAGGTCGAATGTGTGCCTTATTTATTAATGACTTAGATGCAGGTGCTGGTAGATTTGATGGGGGTACTCAATATACGGTAAATACTCAATTAGTAAATGCTACTTTGATGAATATTGCTGATAATCCTACTAATGTACAATTGCCTGGTAGTTATGATGAAACTCCTTTACATCGAATACCTATTATTGTGACTGGAAATGATTTTTCTACCCTCTATGCACCTTTAATTAGAGATGGTCGAATGGAGAAATTTTATTGGGAACCAAATCGAGAAGATAGAATTGGTATAGTGGGTGGCATATTTAAAACTGATGAACTTTCTGCCAGAGATATTGAGAATTTAGTAGATGAATTTTCTGACCAAGCTATAGATTTTTTCAGTGCTTTACGCAGTCGAATATATGATGAACAGATTCGTGATTTTATTCATCAAGTAGGAATAGAAAATATTTCCAAACGGGTAGTGAATTCTGTAGAAAAAATTCCAGATTTTCCCCAACCTAATTTTAATCTATCTCATCTTCTAGAATATGGAAAAATTATGGTTGGAGAACAACAACGTATCCGAGAATTGCGATTAGTTGAAGAATATAATCAATCTCGATTATTCGGTGGTGCTCAGGTAGAGCGGTCGGAAAAAGTTGCGCCAAATTCTAACTATTTATCTCCAGAAGTAACTATATCTAATCAGTTAATAGAAAATAGGGTTAATCATAACGTTAAAAATAATAATCTCAGTTCAGAAGTTAGAGAAAAAGTGCAACAAATTCTCCAAGATGGTTTGAAAATAGGAATGGAATATGCAGATAAACGTAGATATAAAACTGGTTCATGGAAAAGTTGTGGAACAATAGATAGTCAGGGAGAAAAAGAAGTGATTAATGCTGTAGAAAATTGTTTAGCTGAACATCAAAATGATTATGTGAGGTTGATTGGAATTGACTCTAATGTAAAGTGCAGATTAGTTGAGCAAATAATTCATAAACCAAATTAGATATTTGAAAGAAGAAAGAAGAAGGAAGAAGGAAGAAGGAAGAAGGAAGAAGGAAGAAGGAAGAAGGAAGAAGGAAGAAGGAAGAAGGAAGAAGGAAGAAGGAAGAAGGAAGAAGGAAGAGGGGTTCAATAATTGATAATTGATAATGGATAATTGATCATTACCTCTCCCTAAAAGGAAGAGGATTGAATAAAGGGAAAAAATTTATTCTCTTGGTCGATTGGATATGGCTAGGAAACCTACTCTTATCAGAGCCGCTCCGAAGATCGCCATCCCACCCTACGGGAAGCTACGCTAACGACCGCTTTTTTCCCCTTGAAAGGGGAGGCTTTAAGCCTGAATTATTGAATTATTGAATTATTAAATTATTAATTCTTCGGTAAATATTGAAAACAAGGAATAAACGATAGAAATAAATAGGGCTTGCTGATTAAATATCAAAGGATTGACTGATATTTGTTTCAGCCTTTTTTTGCCTTGAAAAAGTGTAAGCTTTTCGGTCTAAAAAGCTCAAAAAGCTAGTATTTTGGGATGATTATGACAGAAAAATAAAGGGAAAATTTTTACGACTACCTCCTCTACAATTTCCATTTCTCCTATCTCCTACTCCTACCAAAAGACTTTATTCAGCAAACCCTAAATATCTAAAATGAACTGAATAGACTATTTTTAAGTATCCGCTCAATAAATCGGGGCGGACTACCAGTTTAGGAACGATTTTACGCCGTTTGAGGCTTACCATTTACCGATTTACCCCGGATTATTGAGCGGTTACATTTTTAAGCATATCCTCCTGACTCCTGACCAAAAAAAATAAGGTCTCAACCCTCCCCTTTTAAGAGGATGAAAAAGCGGTCGTTAGCGTAGCTTCCCGTAGGGTGGGATGGGGAGGAAACCTGCGTTATATCCAATCGACCAAGAGAAAATAAAGTTCAATATTTAAGCCTCTGAGTTTAACTAGAGGTACTGATAACTGATAACTGATAACTGATAACTGAAATGACTCCTCCTAAATTTTAACTATCTTTCTGTAAAGAACTTTCATGCCAATCTTTTAATAGAAAATCTGATAAAACTGTAAACAAAACAAAAATAATTATTCCTAAACCTGTAGTTAAAAATAAAGCAGCAAACATTCTGGGAATTTCTAAATTGTAACTAGATATCAAAATTTGATAAGCAATACCGGAACGAGTACCCCCTGTACCTGCAACAAATTCTGCTACTATAGCTCCAATTAATGCTAAACCCCCACTAATTTTTAACCCACCTAAAAAATAAGGTAAAGCACTAGGAAATCTCAAATAAATTAGAGTTTGCCAACGAGATGCTCCATATAGCTTAAACATATCGCTCAAATTTTTATCAACACTATTTAATCCCAAAGTAGTATTAGAAATAATCGGGAAAAATGCGACAATCCAAGCACAGAAAATTAAAGCTGCAAAAGTATTATTTTTGAACCAGATAATAATTAGAGGAGCAATAGCAACAATAGGAGTAGTCTGTAAAATCACTGCATAGGGAAACAAACTTCTTTCAATTAATTTATTCTGAGCAAATAACATGGAAATTAACACCCCTGAAACTACTGCCACTGCTAAGGCAACAACTGTAATTTTGACGGTAATTAACAGAGAGGCAAATAATTGATTCCATTCCTGAATCATTGTCTGAAATACTAATATTGGACTTGGGAATAAATAGGGAGGAATATTCATTACTCTCACGGAAATTTCCCAGGTTAGCAGTACTATAATTCCTAAAATTATTGGAGCAATAATCTCAAGAGAAAGTAGCTTATTCAGGATTTTATTTTGTGGTTTTGTTTGTGCTAATGGTTGTTTCTTGTTCTTATTAATTTCAGTAGGTATCATCAGAGACTAGATTCTATTATGTATCTGTAGTTTTTTTATAATACCAATTTATCTAAATGCGAAAGTTCCCATAGTTTACCTTAAAAAAAGAAAAATAAATTCATTATCTTAGTTCTTCCCAGAAAATGTTTGCCAGACCCTGTATAACTATAATGAATGATATTAGTAGACTAAGATTACTAAATTTTAATGCCACAAGCTAAGGTGTGAGTATAGTTCAGCATCTCAAGCTCATCTAGATTTTGTTACCTTCCATCCAAGTGCAACAAAGCCTAAAATAACTCTTACGGTAGCGGAATTATCAAAATTACAGATATAAAATGTACTCACTTTCACAAATACTTTCACCTGACAGAGATATTAATCAGAAATTTGTATGAATGTGGTGCTTTAGAGAAAATACTGAAAATCAGTGAACCTATTCCACTATTTTTAACACGCTTATTTATTAACAGACTTATTTATTTAAGTAAAATGTGTTTGAAAAGCTGAATTTTTCGTTTTTAACTCTTAAAATATTTAGGATTTTTACTAAAAATCTGATTACTGGGATAGGTTCATGTCTTTTAAGATGTTTTAAACTAATTAACAATAAATAAGGTAAAAGTCTTAAATTTGGTTTTGACAACAATCTAATGACTTAATTTAATATTAGGTAACTTATAATCTTATAAATATAGTAGGACATTACAAATTTTTATTTATCTTTAAAATATCGGGAAAAGACCTGGAACACAAGGTAAGTTAGCGTGACTGTTGAATCCCGACCAGCAAAAAAAAATTAATTAGGAGGTTCTTGCTGTTCAACATATTCTTTGAATTTTTCCAGTGGTGTGCCACTACAACTAGAAATTTAATATAGCAGTTTTCGGTACATCAACGATCCCCCTAAATCCCCCTAAAAAAGGAGGACTTTCGGTTTCCCCCCTTGTCAAGGATAGGGTCAATTTATTGTCACTAGAAAAAAATTGATAGGGAGATGGGGACTCACCCCTAACCTATCCCAGGAGCGGAATGTGGGAAGATTCTTATATTTGCTTGCACAATTTTTTGTATTTCTTATGAATATTCTCTGAGGACAAAGAATTAGCCCTGCCTTGTCAAGGGGGGTAGTAGGGGATCTCCAGCAGTGTAACTCACGCTTACTGAGAAATGTTATATCTGCTCGTCCAAAGCGCTTTTTTAGACCAAGAAACCTTGTGAATGGGGGTTAGACAAAAATTAGGCAAAAAAAGTCCTTAAATTATCAATCGAATTACTTTTGTTAATCTGAAAAAGGCCAATTATACTGATCTTACCTCTTAAATATCTATATCTAAATCCAAGGAATTATATCCCAGGAAAAAAATGACTTTATCCTTCAAGCAATTGACTTTATATTTTTCTCTACTATCTATTGGTGGTGGCACAGGATGGTTGGGTCATCGTTATATCGAAGCCAAAGGTTTGACCATAAACTCTAATGTAGTACCTGTAGTCAAACAGCAACCGATAGATTACCCGTCACATTCAAACTCTGAAAATGCTTTACTTGAACCGACTAACTATAACTTTATAGCTCAAGCAGTAGAAAAAGTAGGTCCAGCAGTAGTCCGTATTGATGCAGCTAAAAAGTTAACAACTCAAGTTCCAGAAGCTTTTCAAAATCCCTTATTTAAACGTTTCTTTGGGGAAAATTTACCTATTCCAGAAGAACGCGTTAAACGTGGTACTGGTTCTGGAGTAATTATTAATTCTAATGGTCGCTTAATTACAAACGCTCATGTAGTTAGTGGAGCTGATACAGTTAAGGTGACACTGAAAGATGGCCGAGTTTTTGAAGGTCAGGTTAAAGGTGTAGACTCACTAACAGATGTGGCTGTAATTGAAATTCAGGCCACAGGTCTACCAGAAGTGTCCATTGGCAAATCAGAAAAATTAATTCCGGGACAATGGGCGATCGCTATTGGCAATCCTCTTGGTTTAGACAATACTGTGACGGTAGGAATTATCAGTGCTATTGGTCGTAGCAGTTCTCAAGTCGGTATTCCAGACAAACGAGTCCGTTTTATCCAAACAGATGCCGCGATTAATCCTGGCAACTCTGGTGGACCACTTTTGAATGGCCGTGGTCAAGTAATTGGCATCAATACAGCGATTAGAGCTGATGCCCAAGGATTAGGATTTGCTATTCCGATAGAAACGGCAAAAAGAATTGCGGATGAGTTATTTGATAATGGGAAAGTAGACCATCCATTTTTAGGTATTTCAATGGTTGATTTAACGCCAGAAGTCAGAGATGAAATTAATAAACGACTAGACATGAATATTCAGCAAAATCAGGGTGTTGTGATTATGCGAGTTATAGAAGATTCTCCAGCAGCTAAAGCTGATTTGCGTCAAGGAGATGTGATTCAGAGAGTAGCTGGAGTGGCAGTTAAAAGTCCAGTAGAAGTTCAGCAACAGGTAGAACAAAGTTTAGTTGGAAAAGATTTAGCAGTAGAAGTAATTCGTAATCGTAAGATTGCTACAATTCTCGTCAAACCCGATACTTTTCCCCTCTCAGTAGTAGACTGACACGCCTAAAATAGTGCATTAGGCTTTTTGATAATCACCGCATCACCCGGTCATTACAATCCCCCATCCCCCCATTTTCTAATGCACATTTTTAGCTGTGTCGGTCCAGTAGAATCGGAATAAATAGAAATCTCCAGAAAAGAGGGAATAGGGAACCCACCCCTCGCCCCTCCCCCTCCCAGGAGGGGAAATAATTGATAATTTATGTACGATAATTGATTTTATTTTTGATTTTTACCAGATGTCTAATAGACATCTCCGAAAAAGAATAAACTTTTTGCAGAAGTAGGCAACAGCTCCGGAAGGCAACAGGGAAGAAAATTTATGAAAAAAGTACATAAAACATAATCCATAAGTGTAATTTCCACTCCTATGTCTAATGTTGATTTAATTAATAATAATAGAGTTTGTCTTACATTTAATCTTAACTTAATACTTAAGTAGGTAGGTGCAATTAAATGTAGGATTTATTATCATAAAAATAGTAGGGACGTTCCATGGAACGTCCCTACAAAGGTTTCAGAAGAAGTTTATTTGACTTTTGGAAATATAGCACAAGGAAGAAGGTAAAATGAGGCGTTATTTGAGTTTGAAGCTTTTGATATGTCTTAACCTTTCCTTAGATTTTTGTATCTATGGTTTGACTATTATAGAAATACAGAAACTAAGTATTTTTTAAGTTTAACATTAGCTATTTATCAATATTTATCTTTTTTTTTGGGTTTAATAACCCGCCGTCTACACGGTGTTTACAATTGGTTGAGGTTTGAGTCCCAATCCACTTCTTCCTTCTTCCTTCTTCCTTCTTCAGCAAATATCAACTAAAATCATAAATTATGACAACCATCATAACCAGCTCTCAGTTAGAATTGACATTAACAGAAGTAGCAGGAACAATATTTTCTATTACTGGTAATGATACTTTTATTCTGACAGCTGACAATGGTCAAAACTTTTTTGTAGACCTTATAGATGAACTAAATACTTCAATCTTAGGCTTACAAATTGATCAATCAATCAAAGTAACAGGGTTTATAAACTTAGAAGATAACCGATTAAATCTAATCAATACTATTCTAATTAATGATGATTTTACCAGACCTCCACCACCAATTGTCGGACTACAAACTATATCTGGAACTGTTGGTTTTGTAGTTGATGATCGCCAATTTATTTTAAATTCTAATGGTCAAATATACTTTGTTAACTTATTAGATGAATTTAATGCTATAGCATTAAACTTACAGCCAAATCAACCCATCGCAATTACAGGAACTGTAACTCTAGAAAATGGCAGAATAGATGTTAATAGTACCAGTATTATTGATGGTGTAAATATTCCTACTCCACCTCCTTTCATACCAGACGGTCAATTTCCACCAGGTTCCATTATTGGTAATAATACTCCTCAGTTTATTCAAGGTACCCCTAACAATGATACCATTTTTGGACTAGGTGGTAATGATACCATTGATGGGCAAGCAGGTCAAGATAGTTTATTTGGTAGTCCCGGAAGTGATAGTATTTTTGCGGGGATAGGCAATGACACCATATTTGGTAATGAAGGAGCTGATACCATTAATGGTGAAATAGGAGATGATAGTATTCTGGGCAATCAAGATAACGATATTCTCGGTGGTGGTGAGGGTGATGATACTATCCTGGGTAATGAAGGTAGTGATGAGATAGATGGGGGTGGGGGTGATGATAGTCTGGTCGGCAATGTGGGAAGCGATAGTATTTTTGGTAATGTCGGCAATGATAGTATCGGTGGGAATGAAGATAGCGATCGCCTTGATGGTGGAATAGGCAATGATAGTATTGCCGGAAATGAAGGTAATGATAGTATTTTTGGCAATGATGGTAACGATAGTATTTTTGGTAATCAAGATAATGACCGTCTGGAGGGAAACTTAGGTAATGATACTATTCGTGGAGGTAAGGGTAACGATATAGTTGATGGTGGTTTTGATTTAGATTTCATTTTAGGAGAGTTGGGTAATGATGAGTTGAGTGGGGGAGAGTCTGAAGATTTGATATTTGGAGGTAGAGATAATGATTTTCTTGATGGTGGTGGAGGAAATGATATCCTCAGTGGAGATTTGGGTAATGATACTATTGTTGGTGGTATTGGTGATGATTTTATTATTGGTGCAGGTCGTCAGTCTGGAGAAAATGAGATTGATTTTTTGACTGGTAGTGCTGGTGCTGATACGTTTGTTTTGGGTAATAGTGATGTTGCTTTTTATAGTGGTGCAGGTAGTAGTGATTATGGAGTAATTGTTGATTTTGATAATCTCGAAGGTGATGTAGTTATTGCATTTGGTGCCGATGGAGTTGTGTTGAGTCCTGCTTCGATAGAGAGTCAGGGAGGTACTGGAGTTTTTGTAGGTGGGGATTTAATAGCGATTTTTATTGGTGTTACAGAATTGGAAGTTCAAAGTGGATTGATTTTGATTTAGCAAGGAAGAGAGAATAGGGAGTTATATCATGTCCGGTTGAATAGTTAGGGAAGAGTCAGTAGAATTCTTTTTTATATTTCATATTATTAAACTTTAATTATAGTTCATAAAAATATAGTCAAATATGACTAATCCTTATTTTGCAGGTGTTACCCTGACGCTCGTGAACTACAACACCACGCCAGTTGCGTGACTGTCGGGGAACCCGCAAGGGCGTACTGGCTCCTCTATCCCATGGTCAAAGACAAAAGGGAGCCGCTTTTTTCATAATATTTAGAGAACCGTTGACATCAGCATTAATTAATCCAATGCTTGCAGTACGATTGCATTCCTCTTTGTCTTGATGCAGTCGCTCATGGGAAACCCCCTTTGGCGGCGCTGCATCGCTTTATTCTTTTTCCTGAAAAGGTGACTTGATTTTTCTGACCTTCAGTGTACACAGGAATCAAATCATTATCTATAAAACTTGCTTTTGACGTATAATAGTCATCTGTAATAATTACATTTATCCCTGCCATCTTGGCTTTATAAGATAACATTTCAATTAACTTATTATAGGGAACATATACAAAGTTTTGATTATTTCTTTTCCCTAGATTTATCTTCTGCTTCCACTCTTGATTGTGCCCTATTATCAATGTTCCTATTTTCTGATTAATCAGGGTATTAATAATCAAATGAGATGATTTATGAAGATAATCATTAATTTTGAATTCTCTTTTTAACATCAGCTTTTTCAGTTTCTTACTCGATCTATTTTCCTGGATTTGAGACTGTAGGAAGCTTTTAATTTTGTTATAGTATTGATTGATAGATTTTAACGGTCTGCCATTGATCACTCTTTGGTTTGATTCCGGCTTGATTAAAACTTAATGTAGCTAAGTTGTTTAATCCTATATCAATACTGGCACAACGATTTTTCTCTAGCTCGTATTGTTTGTCGCATTTTTCATCAATGACCTCTATTACATAATGATTTAGTTTAGGCACTAGACTAACTTGTTTAATTTGTGCAGTAGGCACTAATGTTTTTAGATAAATTTCTGTCTTGCTAGGATTAATTATTCCTTGTTTTAATTGTTTTTTGCTGATGGCTTGTGTCGTATAAACTACAATATTTATTCCTATTATTTTATTTTTATATCTAGGAAGACGAGGACGAGCATTAAACTTTGATGACTTGGTGTTTATAGACTTCGTTCGCTGCTAAAAAACTTTTCGGTGTTTCTATCTAAAATCATCAAGATTTGTTGAGATACTCGATTCTGGAATTGCTTGATAATCTGATTGAGTAGAGAGTGTTTTTTGCAGGTCATAATAGTGAGGATAATTATGTGCAAAAATGGAAGATTGACGAACTAAATAATTAGCATGAGTTTAAGAGATTTTTCGACAAGAAACATAGTCTGTCAATTTCAGTATAAAATTGATGATTTTTTTGAATAATATGTCTCTCTACTAATCTCATAAATCAAGGGGTTAAAATTATATTAGGATTCGAGGATTTCGGCATTTTTATGATTATTTAGTCTGGAATTATCAGCCAATTTCATTATACTATTAAATTTTGTCAAATATTTAGTAGAGCCTTTATAGAACCCCTAACCGGCTCTTTTCTTGAAATACTTTGGCTGACAGAAAGCCGAATTCATCGCAGCCTAACAACTATCAGGGTTGGTGGAAACCGAAAAATTATGAACTTAGGACTATAAAAGCCGGCCGCAACTTGTTACTCTATTAACTTGTTATCTGTCAATAGCCATAATTACTTAAGCATTTCTACTTGTCTAAAATTTCTCATTTTGAGATTATTCACCTTTGGCAAAAATGTAAATATTCTGGATGATATTAACGTAAACACTTGCTTGTAGCTTGATTCTAGACAGAATCTTTTACTTTTAAACACAACATTGGCACAATACCTTATGTACAAATTATGATACCAAATGCCTAAAATAACGCAAGTGCGTGAAATATTTTGCAATAATTTGGGGAAAATCGGAACTTGTTTGATTAAAATTATTTATTTTAATCACTGAAATGATAATTTAAAACTATATTTTCCCTTCTTGTCTAATTTTTAGTTAGAAACTACTTTTGGATAATTGGCGATCGCCAAACAGACAAAAAAGAGAAAATTAAAGATATACTTAGGGGTTCTATAACTGTTTAACCGGACATGATATTAGGGGTGGGTTGACTCCTAAGAAATAACCTAGTTATTTGTAGCAAAAAATTGTCAAATTGGTATCACAAGATGAAATTTTGGTGGTGGTGCATTGTAATTATCGTCAGTGGGAGCATCTTGCTCCCGTTCTAAGTGTTGCTTGTCTCCACTTACCATTACAGTTGCAGGACTACCAAAATTTGTAAGGACAACCTAGCGTAATGGTGAAAATATATATTTTTTAATTTCTCCCCACACTCCCCACACTCCCCACACTCCCCACACTTCCCACCCTCCCCACACTCCCCACACTCCCCACACTCCCCACACTCCCCCCACTCCCCACACTCCCCACACTCCCCACACTCCCCACACTCCCCACCCTCCCC
>NZ_JAAHGM010000053.1:0-49262 GCF_010692625.1 Okeania sp. SIO2C2 | reverse complement strand
CGATAAATATCAAAAATAGGGCGGTAGGGCATTCCGTCTTTAAAGCTCGTGGAGCCCGATGCAATAGCAGGGCTACGAAACGAGAAGCCCACACTATAGCGGCAGCTTAGTGTGGGAGTATGTCACGAGTGGGTTTTCCTTTGGCTATCAAATAAACTCAGTAGACCAATATTATATAGCAGTCGAAGCAAAGCTGAGGATCTTCCTAAATGCTCAAACGATCGTCATAGATGACTTATGACTTATGACTTATGACTTATGACTTGCGCGTAGCGCTATACAGGACATTTACCCGGTAATAAATTATGAATGATTCAATTCGCTTTCTGATGTGTGCCCCCGACCACTATGATGTAGACTATGTAATTAATCCTTGGATGGAGGGAAATATTCATAAATCCTCACGCGATCGCTCCGTTGAACAATGGTATCAACTCCACGACATTATTAAAGAAAACGCGGTCGTAGACCTAGTAACACCTCAAAAAGGATGGCCTGACATGGTATTCACTGCCAATGCAGGTTTGATCCTTGGAAATACTGTTGTTCTCAGCCGTTTTTACCACAAGGAACGTCAAGGAGAAGAACCCCATTTCAAAGAATGGTTCCTAAATCAGGGTTTTATCGTTCACGAACTTCCCAAAGACCTCCCCTTTGAAGGAGCGGGGGATGCACTACTAGATAGAGAAGGTCGTTACCTCTGGGCAGGATATGGCTTCCGTTCAGAATTAGACTCCCACCCACTTCTGGCAAAATGGCTCGACATCGAAGTGCTATCACTTAGACTTACAGACGAGCGTTTTTATCATCTTGATACCTGCTTCTGTCCTCTAACAGGAGGTTACTTACTTTACTATCCTCCCGCATTCGACTCTTACTCCAACCGCCTAATTGAAATGCGAGTGCCACCAGAAAAACGAATAACTGTAGCAGAAGCAGATGCAGTTAACTTTGCCTGCAATGCAGTTAACATCAACCAAACCATCATTATGAACAAGGTGAGTGAAAGCTTGAAATCACTCCTTACCGAAGTAGGTTTCAACGTCATTGAAACACTTCTAAGTGAATTTCTCAAAGCAGGCGGTGCAGCTAAATGCCTCACTCTTAGAGTTACAGAGCCAATTATACCCGATCGTTATGCCGTTGTACAAGTTGAAAGTCGTACCATTCGTATGGAAGGACATTTACTGGACTCTGGCTTGATCAACCAAGCTTTAGATTTAATAGTTGAAGGTGGGGGTAGTTTCAAAGTCCTCAACTTTAATCTCGGAGAACAACGTCAAAGCACTTCCCTCGCTGAAGTCAAAGTTTCTGCACCTTCCCATGAGGTCATGGAAGAAATAATGAGTCAACTCATTGACATTGGTGCATTAGTGCCTACTGAGGATGTGGAGGATGCTAAATTGGAGTCAGTGGAACAAGATGGTGTTGCCCCTGATGATTTTTATGTATCTACTATTTATCCTACTGAAGTTAGAGTAAAAGGTCAGTGGATACGAGTACAAAATCAAAGGATGGATGGAGCGATCGCCATTACTGAAACTGACGGTAAGATTCAAGCAAAATGTAAAGTGCTGCGGGATGTAAAAATTGGCGAAAAAGTCGTGGTAGATGTCATAGGTATTCGCTCTATCCGCAAAACAGAATCCCGTGAAAAACGAAATAAAGAAGAGTTCAGTTTTATGTCTGCTGGCGTTTCTAGCGAACGTAGAGTAGAATTGATTGTTGAACAAGTGGCTTGGGAATTACGGCAAGTTCGCGATCGTGGAGGCAAAATAGTAGTTACAGCAGGTCCAGTGGTGATTCACACTGGTGGTAGTGAACATTTAGCACATTTGATTCGTCAAGGATATGTGCAAGCATTGTTGGGTGGTAATGCTATAGCAGTTCACGATATTGAACAATCACTGATGGGAACTTCTCTTGGTGTGGATATGAAACAGGGAGTTGCAGTTCATGGTGGGCATCGACATCATCTGAAGACTATTAATACTATTCGGCGTTGTGGTAGCATTGCTAAAGCAGTTGAGACTGGTATTTTGAAAAAGGGTGTGATGTATGAGTGTGTTAAGAATAATGTACCCTTCTGTTTAGCAGGTTCGATTCGTGATGACGGACCTCTGCCTGATACTCAGATGGATTTGATTAAGGCACAGGAAGAATATACAGAGTTGTTGAAAGGTGCCGATATGGTTTTGATGTTGTCAACTATGTTGCATTCTATTGGGGTGGGGAATATGACACCTGCTGGAGTGAAGATGGTTTGCGTTGATATTAATCCGGCGGTGGTGACTAAATTGAGCGATCGCGGTTCCGTTGAATCAGTTGGAGTTGTGACTGATGTTGGTTTGTTCCTCAGTTTATTGGTTGCCCAGTTGGAACAGTTGACAAGTCCTTATTCTGTAGCTAAAGCATAACTTTAGAAGTTATATCATGTCGGGTTAAATACTTATAGAACCCATTTGATATCTATTTAGGGCTTGCTGAAAAAGTCTTTTAGTAGGGGTAGGAGACAGGAGACAGGAGACAGGAGACAGGAGGAACAGGGAATTATAGAGGAGATAGTAGGAAGAATAGTCCCTTAATTTTTCTGCCCAACTCTTGAGCAAAATCCGCTCCTAATTGAACCATTACCACCTAAAACCTCGCACTTTTTGATACTTAAAAAGGCTAAAATTTTTATCTGTAAAGACTTTTATATTTAATCAGCAACCCCTATTTAAAAAAAGATAGGGAGGTGGGGAGATGGAGAGATAAGGAGATGGGGAGATGGAAGCATTTTTCTACCTGCTTGGTGCCCTACCTGGTGCGCTATCGGGCAGTGAGTGCAGTGCGCCCTGCGGGTTCCCAAGGGGCTGTGGGCGGACGCAGGTTCCGCCCTATAGGCACCCCGCCGACAGTCATGCAACTAAAGAGATACCCGAAGGGCGCGGGGTTGCATCCGCTTTTGGCCCTATTCTCGTTCCTGAATCTCCTGACTTCACCAACGACTGAGTTCTAAGGACGGCAGCCAAAAGCACATACCCCGTGCAAAGATACGATCGGGGGTTCTATGAAGTATTTGAACTAGCGTAAGCCAGAAGAATTGCAAAAAAACTCGAAATTCAACATACACCAAAATATGGTAGTTAGTTAAAGATGCTTGAATCTGAATTATCTGTACTTGTAGGGCAATGTTTAAATCGACGAATTCCAGATGCTGAAACTTGAGAAAAATGAGAAAAAGAAGTTTCAATTTGGCAGGGTGAGCGCAATGCAACCCCGGTTTGTGTAGATTGGCGTTTTCGTACAGAAGACGCAAGAGTTAAGCTTTCAAAAATTTATCCTACCCGTCAAAATTAACGGGACAGACCACTAGTAATATCATGTCCGTTTGAATAATTAGACTTTGGTGGAAGGAAGGCAGAAGGCAGGAGGCAGGAGGCAGAAGGTTTTCTCAAGAGTGTCACCTTAATTTTATACACGCTCCGATGCTACCGGACATGATATAAAACCCGATTTAGTATTACTCCGGTTCAACCAAATTTAATATAACTACCTTTTTGAAATTTGGTATAATAATTTAATAACAAAGAAGTACATATAGTATTTATCACCCTTTGTAAACTATACTTGTTTTTTTCTACGAATTACTATAGTTTTATTTCTAAATAATCTGAGAAGTAGCTATTTTCCATTTGCCGTCTACAAATGTCAAATTATAAATAACTGTTAGTTGGGCAGAGCCTGACCTTGTAGTTTCTAATTTATCATTTTTAAAAAGTTGATATTCTTCAGTAACTTTAATTTGAATCTTGGCTTGATTTCCTTGAGTAGAAAAATATTCAATACTATCTATTTTTTGTACTCTATACTGATAGTAAGCATTATTTTCTTTTAACCAGGCGATCGCTCCATTGGAGGCTACTATACTATCATAGACTTTTCCTGTTGTTAATTCAGCAGCAAGTTTTCGGTTATAGGGAGGAGCAAATATTTCTTTTTTTGCTTTTAACCAATTCTGGATTAATTCTTGAGCTTGTTGTTGAGAAATTGATGTTACTAACTCGGTGGTGGGTGGTGTGGGAATATTTGGTATTTCTAAGTCCGTTTGGGGAGATTTGCTTAAGACATTTTTGAGCAAAATACTACTCAAAAAACAACTGCCAATAGCACCACTAATAATCACAGCTTTCTGCCAAGTTTTGCGATTAATAGATAATTGAGTTGAAGGAGGGTCTATACATTGGTCTAAAGGTGAATTTAAAGTTGTCGCTGTGTCAGAATTATTGATTACTACTAAAGATGAAGATGACGGAGTTTTTTCATTAGTAAAAACCTGAGTTGAATTAGACTTTAAAGCATCTAACATTTCTGTAGATGTAGCAAAGCGATCGTTAATATTAGGTTGAATTGCTCGGTCTAAAATTCCTGCTAATTTAGAAGTTAAATTACTCGTATATTTTTGCCAAATAATCTTCCCTGTTTGTAAATCCATTTCTAAATCTTGGGGAACTCTTCCTGTTAGTAGAAAAATAGCTGTTAGTCCTAAACTATATAAATCGCTTGCATAAACTGGTCGTCCTGCTGCTTGTTCAAAAGCCATATATCCAGGAGTACCAATCATCATAGAAATAGGTGTCGTATTTTGAGAATTAATTGCTGTGCTAATAGAATCTTTTACTGCCCCAAAATCTATTAAAACTGGCAAGTCATCCTGTTGGCGCAAAATAATATTTTCCGGTTTAATATCCCGATGAATAATATTTCTGCTATGTATATAAGTAATAACCGATAGTAAACTAATCAGAATTTTCTGAACATCACCATCTGTCATTGGGCCTGTAGTTTTTACTTTTTTCCCTAGAGTTTCTCCCTCTATCCATTCTTGTACCAGGTAAAATTGACCTGCTGTATCACTAAAATAAGCATACAACTTGGGTATTTGGCTATTAGTCTCCCCTAATTCTTCTAAAATGGCCGCCTCTCGTTGGAAACGTTGCAATACCTGTTGGTAAATTTCGGGATTATTTGTAACTACTTTAAGTTGCTTAATTACACAGTAGCGGCCTGAAGGCATTTGGGTATCTTGAGCTAAAAAGGTTTCTCCGAACCCACCACTACTGAGTGCTTGTATAACTTGATAGCGATTGTTCAAAACTGTCGGTTTCACATCAGGAATTATTACCCATTTGTTTTAATTCAGGATAACATACTTATTAGCTAATAATCCTTATCAAAAATGAGAAAATTATTAAAGTTAATTATTTTAACAGTAGCGATTACTGGCAGCCATACAGGAATTTTATCTATTGTAAATAAGATTAATGCTGCTCAAAAGAGTGTTAATTTACAGACTAAATATATTGCTAATGTTCGGGATAATCGCAAAATAAAATCTGACAATAAAAATAATATTAATTCACAATTATCTGCTTCAGAAAAACTATCTAATTTTCGTATAGTTCAATTTGATGATACTACTTTAAAATCTCTAGATATTGATGAAAAAAAATCATCAAAATTATCTATTTTATCAAGGCAAAATATTTTAAAAGAAGCACCTATAGGTCCTTCTCAACCTCCGACAAGACCAGTAATTGATGTTCAGTTAAATAAAAATGTTGGAGACAAAAGAATTAACAAACCATCAGCCAATAATATTCCCGAAGATCCTCAGTTTAAACCAGTGATGGAATATGCTATAAAACAAAATCTTTCTCAACGTCCGATGGCAGAAATTATGCAGGCGATCGCTGATTATTTTATTGGTGCTCCCTACAAGGCTGGATTATTAGACCAATCAAATCAAGAATCTTTAGTTATTAGTTTAGATGGATTTGATTGTGTATTATTTGTGGAAACTGTCTTGGCAATGGCTAGGGGAATAGCAATGGAAGATTATGCTTATTTGACCTTTATTAATAACATTAGAAACCAGCGTTACTGGAAAGGTAAAATGGATGGATATTGCAGCCGTTTACATTATTTTTCTGAATGGATTGCTGATAATAAAAGACGTGGAACTGTTATAGATATCGGTGTTGAATTAGGTGGTGAAAGGGTAAATAAGCAATTATTTTTTATGAGTAAAAATAGATTTAAGTATCCACAAATTGCTAGGAATGATGCTAATTATCAATGTATTGTTAGTATGGAAGATAGTATCAGTAAACTGAAAATTAATTATATTCCTTACTATAAAATTAGTACCGTTTATTCTCAGTTAAAAGCGGGAGATATAGTCGCCGTAGCAACAGAAATTAATGGCTTAGATGTGACTCATACTGGTTTAGTTTATCGTAATTCTGATGGTAATATTGGTTTGATTCATGCTTCCCCTGCGGGAAAAGTAACGGTTGCTTATGATTTAGAAAGATATATTTGGAATGTGGAAAGTGCCATTGGTATTTTAGTGGCAAGACCTGTCGATCCAAGAGAAGTAGTAGGGGTTAACGGCCATTAACCCCTACAGGTGGTGTATAGTTTCATCTTTTGCGTAATCAAAAAAATCAGCATCTATGACTCAAACTTCATTATCAGCAAATTCAGACAGTTTCAACTTCAGCGCTCTAGTTAAAGATGTTAAAGTAGCCTTGATTATTCAATTAACAGGGTTATTGCTGATCTACTTAGTTAAAGTATTTCTAGCCCGATGGATGGGCAAAACCGAGTACGGAATTTATGAATATGTCATCTCTTGGTCATTACTCTTAGCAATTCCAGCAGGATTGGGTTTCCCTCGCACGGTATTGCGCTTAATTTCCGAATACCGAGTTAAGCAAGATTGGGGGCGTTTGGGCGGTATTATCCGTGGCAGCTTGTTACTGACCATATTGAGTAGTGTCTTTTTGTGTTTAGTTACCACGGGTCTAATTTTATTGCTCAACTATTATCACAGCTTTGCCTACGCAAAACCACTTCTAATCGGGATTTGGTTAGTGCCATTACAAGCTTTAGTCCAATTATTTTTGGAAACAGCTAGAGCAATGAAAGATGTAACTTTGGCCTATACACCATCCCTAGTAATATGGCCAATATTATTGCTGTCAGGAGGATTATTTTTGTGGCAAAGAAACCACGCACTCCGCAGCATCACAACAATCGAAATGGCAATGGTAATGCTGGCGATCTCCCTATCATTCCAGTTGTGGTTGTTGTGGGGCAAATTGAATGCAGAAGTTGAGCAGACTACTCCCATCTATAACTACCGGGAGTGGATAAACATCGCTCTAGTTTTGTTATTACAGGCGGGATTTAGGGAGATTTTGAGTCAAACAGATATTGTGATGGTGGGTTCGGTCATCGGAGCTGATGAGGCGGGGATTTACAGCGCGGCGGTGAAGACTGCTGAATGGGTAGCTTTCTCTTTGCAAACTATTAATATCGTAGTCGCTCCTGTTTTTACTACCCTGTATGTACAAGGCGATCGCCAGGAGTTACAAAAGCTGGTCTCTAAAGTGACTGTCTGGATGTTCTGGTCTTCCCTAGCTGTTGCTGCTATCTTGATTATCTTCGCCAAACCTGTAATGGGGATTTTTGGATCGGATTTTGTCGTTGCTCACTGGCAGTTAAAGATTTTGGTTTTAGGACAGTTGGTAAATGCTTTATGTGGATCTGTGGGTTTCTTGTTGATTATGACAGGTCATCAAAATCAAGCGGTTTTTGTTTATGGTTATGCTGCTTTAATTAATATTGTTTTGAATGGAGTATTAATTCCTATCTTTGGTTCCATTGGAGCAGCGATCGCTACTAGCTTGACTATGGCGATGTGGAATATCTGGCTTAGTTTCCTAGTGATTAAGCATTTAGGTATTTACCCTTCGGTTTTTTATAGTTTTTTTGCTAAGGGAATAAGGAAGAATTCATTAATTGATAATTGATCATGGATAATTGATAATTACCTCTGGTTAAAACCGTTACGGAATTGAAGATCAGCAAATTCAAGAGCACTTTTTTTCCCTATCCAAGGGAAGGCTTCAAGGCGCGAATTATTTAATTATAGCAATATGGTTTGAGTTGTGAGATATTGGAGATTTTTAGGGAACAGGGAATACTTAACTGGGAACACTTAACTGGGAACAAAGAAAAAATGTATCTATATATTATAAGATAACTGCTATATTCTATACCTTTAAGGAACACTTCAATTCTCACATCTGATTCCTGACTGCTATATTTAATTATTAATAATTAATAATTCGGTAAGAAGGAGTAAATATAAAAAAAAGGAAAAACGATAGAGCAGCAAATAATGTTATCATCTCAATAATATTAAGAATGTGTATGTTTTATGGCCGCTGATATTATTGACTATGAAATAAAAGGAGAATCTCTACAATTAGTAGAAATTGAACTTGACCCTAAAGAAGGAGTAAGAGCAGAAGCAGGAGCAATGACCTATATGGAACAAGGGATTGAAATGCAAACTACTACTGGTGGTGGTGCTTGGAAAGGTTTTAAGCGAATGTTGACTGGGGAAAGTTTTATGATTACCACTTTTTTCAATCAAGGTACAGGTAAAGCTAGAGTTGCTTTTGCTGCTCCCTATCCAGGGCAAGTTATTCCTTTAAATTTAACGGAATTAGGTGGAGAATTTTTATGTCAATCTAGTTCTTTTCTCTGCGCTGCTAATGGTATTGATATCGAAATTGCCTTTACTAAAAAAGTAGGTGCTGGTTTCTTCGGTGGAGAAGGTTTTCTCCTGCAAAAATTACAGGGAAATGGATTAGCTTTTGTTCATGCTGGTGGTACAATTGTAGAAAAAAATTTAGCTGACGGGGAAGAATTACGGGTAGAAACTGGTGCAGTTGTTGGTTTTTCTACGTCGATAAAATATGAGATTGAAATGATGGGTGGTTTGAAGAATATTGTATTTGCTGGAGAGGGTTTATTTTTAACTAAACTAACGGGTCCTGGTTTAGTTTATATACAAAGTTTACCTCTTTCAACTATGGCACGAAAAATTGTTGCTGCTGCACCTGTTCAGCAGTCAATTTCTTAGAAAATAGGGAGTAGGAAGTAGTAGGGACGTTGTATGCAAAGTCCCTCAAGAGTAGGGAGAAATAATTGATTTTATTTTTTATTATTGGAGATGTCTAATACCAATTTGAAAAAAATAATGATTTACTTGAGTAATTAACAGGCAAAATGACCTTTTTGATAATTATTAACCTTATTAACCAGAAGCTTGTTAATGATTGCTATAGCAATTCCCATGCTGGTGAGGTACAAAATTCTAGGTTTTAGGGAACACTTAACTGGGAACAGGGAATAGGTATGGAGGGAATCAGGAATCAGGAAGAGAAAAGAAATTAAAGATAGGTGTACCTCATAAGCTTGAGAAACGCTATATGCTAATTAAATCTAAAAGTATTGACAGATAATTTTTTAGCCTTTTTAGGTTCTGAAAAAGTGTAATTTTTTAGGTTATTCAGGTTCAAAAAGTGAGCCTTTAATGCTCACTACAGCAGAAAAATCAAGGGACTATTCTTCCTGGTAGATCCTCTATAACTCCTATTTATTCTGACTCTGTACGGACGTTGGATGTAACGTCCCTACTCATACTTTTTCAGCAAACCCTAATTATTCATGTTTTGACTACTCCTCTACAGACCTTGTACGCAACCTCCCTACCCGCTCCCCTATTCCCTATTGTATAATTTCACTACGAGAAGTTTTAGTTTTTCTCTCAGGATTAGCTGTTAAGTTTGCTGGTGATAAATCAACATAACCCCAGTTATTTAAAACATCTTTAAGTAAAATTTCTTGCTGGTTGCGTAACTCTGTTACACTAGCTCCTTTGTTCAGAATTGTAAACCAAACAACTCCCTTTTCTTTTGTTGGTAAAGCTCCTCCTAAAGCACTAACATAATCTAGGGTTCCAGACTTAACTACTGCCAAATTTGGAAGTTGTTTACGTTCATCTAAAATACCTTTATCTTTCCCAACTATAACAAACACATCTGCCACACTCATATTGTATTGCTGAAGATATTTATGAATTGCTATAAACATTCCAGTAGCAGCACGGGGAGAAATGCGATTTTCTTCTCCTAAACCAGAACCATTAATTAGTTGAATTTCCTCTTTTGGTAATCCTGTAAATTCAGCAGCTTTTGTCGCAACCACTTGATAACCTCCCACAGCTTCAGCTAACATATCTGCCATTAAATTATTGCTATATTGATTCATTTTCTTGACCAGTTCAGCTAGGGGAAAAGAATAATGCCTAATTAATAGTTTGAGATTTTCAGGAGGAGTAAGAGAAACTGCTACAACCCCATCAATTATTACTTGTGGTTTTGCTGTACCTGGAGGCAAAGTCTGATATTGATTTAAAACTTCTGAAGACCAAATTTGACTGTTTAATCCTTGTTTCAATAAATTACCAGCAGTCTGAGGATTAGATTCAAAGTTCATGTAAAATTTGCCAGTAATAATTAGATTGCCAGTAACTCTTTGAATCCCCATTTGATTTAATAAATTACCAATAGCGATCGCTTCTTCCCACACAAAAAATGGATCTTCTCCTCCTTGAATGACTAAATCTCCATTTAAAATGCCATTTTCAATTGTACCTGTTGTGCCAATTAAAGTAATAAATTGATGGTCGGGATTGAAAGTTTTTAAGGCTACTAAAGAAGTTGCTACTTTAGTAATTGAAGCTGCTGGTAAAGGAATTGTACCTTGATAATTTGCTAATAAAGTATCATTTGATTGTATCCATATTCCTTGATTTTGTTGAGAAAATCCTTGATTTGCTAATCTACTAAGATATGTTTGTACTTGAGTAGAGGCTATTTTTTCAGGATTATCTGGAGGTAGTGTTAAGGGTTTTTCCGGAATTTCAATTGATACTTGTGGGGAAGGTGTGGTTTCAGGAGAAGGAGATGGTATTTCCGGTTCAGGTGATTTACACCCAGCTAAAGATAACGCCATACAGATAGTAGTTATAAAAATTTTTTTTAGCATTAGTTTCATCTTCATTTATTGCAGTAATATCTAGAGATTATACTATAGTTAACTCTGTCTGGCATTTTAGCAGTTTACATAGCAGAAGGAAGAAGTAATAAGTAAGAAGATTGTAGTTATCTACAACAGAAGGAAAAATCTGGCGTTTTCTGAGTTTTAACCTTTTTATCTGTCCGCGTCCTTTCTTTCCACTGCCATATCAAAAAATAATCAAATATTGATACTTTGACTTTGTTTGATTAGATTTTTTTTTAGATAAATAATATAGTTAATTTAGCAATAAATTTTGCCCGAAACAATCGTCTATTTTCTGCTCAACTTAACAGAATAAATTGTAGATTCAACTAGAACTTATTACCCACTTCTGATTAAATATAAATAGTTTTTGTCAATTTGTGCAAGAGAATCTAAAATCTAATATTAAGTATGAATAAAAAAACAGGGCAAACTACCCTTTTAAGTAATAATCCTTATATAGAATTAAGTAATCAAGGCCAAATTATCACTTTCCAACTGACACAAGACAATCATATATTAGGGCGCGATCGCCTCCACGCCGATCTTGTAGTACCTTCAGGTTGGTTAGTCATATCTAGTTACCACGCCACTATCCGGAAAATTGATTATCGCTACCATATTTATGATGGTGACGGTCATCGAGCAAGCACCAATGGATTATTTCTAGATCGTACTCGCATCACTCCATCTGAAGGTCATCTTCTAGAGAATGGCATGGAAATTAAAATTGGTCTCGACCCCCAAAACCAAATCTTGCTGAAATATTTCGATCCTAATAATCCCATAACTATAGCATCTTTACCAAAAACGCGCTCAATATCTTTAAAAGATCGATCAGTTTTACTTGGTCGCGATCCTGATGCCACTCTGGAATTGGATGCTCCCATTGTTTCTCGTAGTCATGCCACCATTGAACCTAGTGGTCAGGGTAATTACGTTTTACACGACTATAGTACCAATGGCGTTTTTGTCAATGGGGTGCGAGTTAAAAACTCTATTGTTTTGACTGAAGGAGCGGTCGTCAAAATAGGACCTTTTACTCTAATTAGGCGTGGCGATCGCCTAGAAGTTTTTGACCCTGGAAATCAAATTCGTATTGATGCTGATCACCTATTTAGAATTATCAGAGACCAACGAGGAAAAACACGAGTTTTGCTAAATGATATCTCTTTTGCGATCGAACCAGGACAGTTTGTAGCGTTGGTGGGAGGTAGTGGCACTGGTAAATCAACTTTGATGCGAACATTATTAGGAATAGACCCTACAACTAAAGGCAAAGTTTATATTAATGGTGAAGATTTAAGGAATAATTTCAATATCTATCGGACTCAAATTGGTTATGTTCCTCAAGATGATATTATTCATCGAGAATTAACAGTATTAGAAGTTTTAAATTATGCGGCAAAATTGCGATTACCGCCGGATATTAATATTCAAGAAGTAGTTGAAAAAACTCTAGAACAAATAGAGATGAAAGAGAGGAAAAATGTATTAGTTAGTCAGTTAAGTGGGGGGCAGAGAAAAAGGGTAAGTATTGGCGTGGAATTATTAGCAGACCCCAAATTATTTTTCTTAGATGAACCGACATCAGGACTCGACCCAGGTTTAGATAAAAAAATGATGCAACTATTAAGAAAGTTGGCAAATCAAGGACGAACAATTATTTTAGTTACCCATGCCACAGCTAATATTAGAATTTGCGACCGAGTAGTTTTTTTAGGTAGAGGAGGGCGTTTATGTTATTTTGGCTCCTCGAGAGAAGCTATGACTTTTTTCTCTGTCAATACTGGTGATTTTGCTGATATTTATAACGAACTAGAAACCAATGATGAAAATATTAATGAGTGGGTAAATAATTTTCGTCAATCAGAATATTATCGACGTTATATTGCCAATCATCTCAGTATCGATAATTTAAAATCCCCTACTAATTTACCCCCCAAAAAACAACCCGCTTCTTTTGGGAAACAACTTTTGATTTTAATTCAACGATATTTTCAATTAATTATTCGCGACCCCATTAACTTAGGTTTAGCTTTATTTACTGCCCCTATTGGTATTAGTTTAATTTTATTTGCAGTTAGAGATAAAAACCCATTAATTGGCGACCCAGAACCCTCCTTAGCTCCTTTAGCTTTGCGAGTATTATTTGTATTTACCTGCGCTTGTTTATGGGTTGGTCTGTCTAGTTCTATGCAAGAAATAGTCAAAGAATCAGCTATTTATATTCGGGAAAGATTAGTTAACTTAGGATTATTTGCTTATCTCAGCTCAAAATTAATAGTTCTAGGATTATTAGCAACTCTGCAAACTCTATTAATAGTAGTAGTAGTAATACTGGGATTTGAAAATCCCCAGCCAGAATTAATTTCATGGTCTATAGGAGTTAGTATTACCACTTTTTTAACATTAATAAGCTGTATTAGTCTGGGATTAATGATTTCATCTATTGTGAAAAATGGTTCTCAAGCTAATAGTGCTTTACCCTTAATATTGCTACCTCAAATTATTTTTTCTGGTGTTTTATTTGAAATGACAGGTATAGCTAGTAAATTTTCTTGGCTAATGTTAAGTCGTTGGTCTGTATCTGCCTATGGGGCACTTGTAAATGTTAATAATATGGTGCCAGAAGCAACTAAATTACCAGATGGAAGTACCGTTCCTTTACCATTTTCTGGTTCAGATGTTTACAACCTTAACTGGGAAAATTTAGGGATAAGTTGGGGAGCTTTATGTTTACATTCGCTGATTTATTTAGGCTTTACTATTTGGTTTCAGAAGAGGAAAGATATTATATAAGCATTCAGCAGTCAGCTATCAGCTATCAGCTATTAAGTCATTAAATGATACAAGAGATTCTAGGTATATGAAGTACAGATATTAATAATTACAGGACTTACGCAAAGGCACTATTTATAGGGTCAAATAACTATTGGACAATAGTTTTGAGCACTATATATAGCTTATCTGCGTAAGTCCTAAATTAAATATTCTCAGTGCGAGCATCTTGCTCGCGTGGGTTTACCTCACCAAAGTGGAATCCGCTGTAACTTTGTAGAGACGTTGCATGCAACGTCCTTACTCCTCTACTCCTCTACTCCCCTACTCCCCTACTCCCTACTCCCTACTCCCTACTCCCTTCTAAGATTGAAACTGCTGTAATAACCAAGCATAAACTTGAGTTTCATTTGTTCGACGAGTGCGCTGAAGCGCCTCATTTAATAAAGAAATGTCTAAACCAGGCAAAACTTGAGACCGATCGATTTTTCTACTACCATTGTTAGCAACAGCAAAGGCAATAATTTCTACATTCTGAACATCAACTATCCAATATTCAGCAACATTAAGTGCTTCATAAAGCAAACGCTTTTCCCCTTTATCATCAGAGAGGGAAGTATTGGCAACTTCAATAACTAGAGTTGGTGGAGGATAAATATCCAGGTCAATAAAAGAAGTTCCCCAAGGAATGACATCAGCATTTTCCCCAATGTAATAGGAAGCATCAGGTTGAGCTGCTCGAAATCCTGTTTTGCGGTAGGTACAGTTATCTCTACTGCTCAGGGGAATATTTTTAGTCGTAGCAAATAAAACAATTGCACCCATAATCACTGCATGGTCTTTAGCGTGATCATTTCCTAGTGGTGACATTTCTATTCTGAGTTTTCCTTTGTGGTAGTAAACTTTGGCTTTTTCATAACTTGGGTCTTCAAGAATTTGGATGTATTCTTCCCAAGTTGCTGTTATCCAGGCGTCTGTGGGTAGTTGGGTTTGGGTTTTGCTCATGTTTTGTCGGAAAAGGTATATTTTATATTGTAGGTAAGGTTAGCGATCGCTCTTTTAAGAATTAACTCTATCTAACCATTTTTCAGCTTGAGAATATTTATCTTTAACGAAAAAGAATTTGTTTGAGTAGTTTTTATATTCATTGATTTTCTCTATATTATATCATGTTCCCCCGGAGGGGGAGCTACGAATTGCGGACGGGTCAGTTATAAATAAAATTTAAGGACTGACAGTACCGACAGTACCAAATAAATACTGAAATTATCAATACCCCATCTCCAATATTTCCTCTTTTTCTCCTTTCTTCCCTCCTGACTCCTGTACGTCGCCAATCTGACCGCTCCCCTACCTCACTCCTGACTGCTTACAATAGTTATTTATAAGTATTCAACCGTTAGCGTAGCTCCCCCGGAGGGGGAACATGATATTATAGCCAAAAATAGCGTTCGCTAGTTGATTGTTGTTATTAGACTTAGCTTGATCTACTATATTTTTCATAGTAGTGTTTATATTTAAGTATTCAAATAATAATATACCATTTTTAAATACATAATGAAATATTGGCTAATGAAATCCGAACCAAAAACTTACAGTATCTCAGATATGAAGCTTGAAAAAACTTGTATTTGGGATGGAGTGAGAAATTATCAAGCTCGGAATTTTTTGCGACAAATGATCAAGGGAGATTTAGCATTTTTCTATCATTCTAATACTGTGCCTCCTGGCATTATTGGATTAGTAAAAATATTGGAAAGTGGCATTGCTGACCCTACTCAATTTGATCCAAAAAGCCAATATTATGACCCAAAATCTACTCCTAATTCGCCTCGGTGGCAAACTGTTTCTGTGGAATTTGTAGAAAAGTTTCCTCAGTTAATATCTTTGGCTATTTTGAAACAAGAATTTAGCCCAGATGAATTGTTAGTTACTAAGAAAGGAAATAGGTTATCCGTAATGCCTGTTGCTCAAAATGTGGCAGAGAAAATTTTAGTAATGAAAGATGGTTTTTAAGCTAATTTACTATATTCTTCTGTGCCCATAAATTAGTCCAGTAGGGTGCGTTAGTAACGCACCATCCCACAGTCCAGTCGTAGTAGATTGACACAGCTAAAACTGTGCATTAGATTTTTTGGTATAACTCTTGTTATAGAAAGGTTTGACTGATTTTTTTGTAGCAACATTTAAGTGTGTCTGGTGCGTTACGCTTTGCTAACACACCCTACTGGACTGACTCAAAAGCAGACAAATTTGATATAATTGTTCAGTCAAAAAAATATTAGTAATTACCAGGTGAGTAATGAGTGATTTTCAAGTATGCGATCGCGATTTAACTGAAACTATGTTATCTGATTATTTGCAAGCAGATAGTATTGCAGTGGATACAGAGACAATGGGTTTATTACCATCGCGCGATCGCTTATGTTTAGTTCAGTTATGCGACCCTAAAGGTAAAGTTACAGCTATTCGTATTGAAAAAGGGCAACAAGCAGCACCGAATTTAAAACAGTTAATGGAGGCGACTAGCATAGTTAAAATATTTCATTTTGCCAGATTTGATGTAGCAATGTTGCAGCATCATTTAGATATTAAAGTTTCCCCTATTTTCTGTACAAAAATTGCTAGTAAGTTAGCACGAACTTATACAGGAAAACATGGCTTAAAAGACTTAGTAATGGAATTAGAAAAAGTAGAGTTAGATAAATCTGCTCAAAGTTCTGACTGGGGAAATGCAGTTAATTTAACTGACGAACAATTGAGTTATGCTGCTAATGATGTGCGGTATTTATTGAGTGTTAGGGAGAAATTAATTAAAATGTTGAAACGTGAGGAAAGATGGGAATTAGCACAGCAGTGTTTTGAATATTTACCTGTATTTGTGGGGTTAGATTTATTGCAGTATAAAGATGTTTTTGAACATTAATTAAATTGGGATTTGCGGGGCGATATTTGTCTTTTTTTTTTCTGCTATTATTAGTAGATAAAATAGGAAGCAATATTGCTCTGCAATACCACCCTAAATTTAAGTCTAAATATGAACCAGATAATCAAATTAAATGAGTGGAATTAATCGTCCAATTGTTCTTGACTCCACACAGATTGCCAAGCATTTGCCAGATACTCCCCAAATGCAAAGGCTTTTGAGAAAAGGACGTGCAGCTCATGTATTTAAGGATGAAGCTACTATGAACCAGGTCGCCTGCGCTATAATTGAAAGTGGAGAGTTTACTGATACCGTTAGGGAATATGAGCGCTATGGAATGCTGTTTGCAGAACCCATTGGTTATAGAATTAGTCCTGACGGTAGTCGCATTGCACTTTATTATGGCGAAATTAAAATTGATGACAACAACCAATACCATCTGCGAAACCAATCTCGGTACCACACAAATCACCGATGATACCATGACCTTAAATACAGGTTTTTTATGTGCAGGTGCCAGGGGTGTAATTAGCTCTTTGTGGTCAGTAGATGACTTAGCAACATCATTGTTTTCGTTATTTTATCATCAAAAACGAAAAGCTGGTTTGAATCGTCCCCAAGCGTTGCAAAAAGCTCAACAAGATTTACGGCATTTAACAGGGAAGGAGTTTGAGAGGGAATATTATCAAGAGTTAGAGCAGTTGCTGAATGAAAAATTACAGCTAGCATCTCAGAAGACAGCGGCAGCAAAACAAGAGCGCGATGGTTGTGCGGAAAATGCTCCAGAGTATCAACAGTTGCAGGCAGAATATGAGAAGCGGGTGCGGTTGGAAGAGCGGATATCGGGAACTAAAGATCGACGATTAAAAGCAGTCTGTCAACAAGAGCATCCATTCGAGCATCCCGAATATTGGAGTGGGTTTATTTGTGCGGGTTTGCGTTAAGAAAGGCAGAAGGCAGAAGGCAGAAGGCAGAAGGGAAAGAAAGGTTCAAAGTAGTGGACTGTTTCATCTTAAATGTTGCAATAGGAAATCTACTAGAGATTGCTTTCCTAACGGAATGCTCCGCAAACACTATCGTTCGCAATGACAATTATAACGCACTATTTTAGCTGAAACAGTCTACTACTAGACTGGACTTTTGATCAACCGATTTGGTACAATATATAGCAATCCTAGCGTCTTGCTATAATAAACATAAAAAAACCAATGTCAGCCAGGGATTTTTTTCATCAGGAAGTTAAAAATGCTCTAATATAAAGATGGATGGTCAATCACCCATGACCCATTATTTGTTCGTTTCGGTGGTGTAGATATGTCTATTGACCTCGGTGCAGAACAACTAATTGGAGCACAAAAAGATAATCAAAAGATAGCAGTTGAAATTAAAAGTTTCTTACCAAAATCATCAGCTATTTATGAATTTCATACTGCCTTGGGACAATTTATTAATTATCGGGCGACACTAAGACAGAATGAACCAGATCGAATACTCTATTTAGCTGTACCTGTGATTACTTATAACAACTTTTTTACACTTGAATTTCCTCAATTAATGGTTAATGAAAATCAAGTAAAACTAATTATTTATAATCCAGAAAAAGAGGTAATTACAGAATGGAAAAACTAGAAAAATATCGTCATTTAGTCCAGGAATTTTTGTTAGAATATAGCAAAAATAAACCTGCTTATGGATAAATTGAAGTACAGCCAATTTTTGATACTGTACGAGACCATTATCAGATTGTTTATCTTGGTTGGGAAAAAGAACATTTGATTCATAGTTGTCCGATTCATATTGATATAAAAGGAGAAAAAATTTGGCTTCAGTGGAATGGAACTGAAGTGGATATTGCAGAAGAATTAGCGACGTGGTTTTCAAGCTCTCATCCCAATAGATAAAAATAAACCTTTATAACGTCTTCTCCTCCATGCTTCTGCTAAATTAGCACATACAGAACGGGAGGAACGCCTAATTTGGTCAGTTAAAGAATATGTTTCTTCTTGGGGAAAAGTTTTAGAAATTTCAAAAATTTTCATAGCAGTATTAAAAGCAATTTGATACACCTCTAAATCTTCATGATTATTAATTAAATTTTCGCGACTTTCAGTCATATATTTTTCCCACTACAACAACAATATCCAATCCCGCCATCTCCCCATCTCCCCATCTCCCCATCTCCCCATCTCCCCATCTCCCTACTCTCACAACAACCCTCGATAACGAATAAACAGTAAAATAACTGCCCACGAACCTAACGTTACTTTTATTGCCACTAAAATATTAAGTATCGGCAGAATTCCCCCACTAACAAGAGTACCCAACTCTCCTTTAGGTAATTCCAATCCCATCAGAGTTATAGCTGCCAATACAATGAATATTAAGACTGAAATCTTTTCTAAAGTAGCAGCATTCCATTTTTTATAGATTTTCTCCATCTTCTCAGATGATGAAGTAATGGCAATCAAACCAATAGCAGTTCCTCCAGCAACCCCTGCCGCAAACCCACCACCTGGACTTAGATGTCCCCTAATTGCTAGCTCAATACTCACCAACGCCGTAATAGTAGCTCCCAAACGCGCTAGCACAATTGAAGGTTGATCGCTAAATTGATAAACTTTTTCGGTGGGTTTTTCATTTGCGAGGAGAAAATTCACGCCCAAAATAGCGATCGTAAATACCACCACTTCAAAAATTGTGTCGTAGAGTCGATTTCTAAAAATGATGCCAGAAACTGCATTTGGTACTCCACTATCATCTACGATCGCTCTCACAATAGAAATTTCATCCCATTCTGCTTGTGGGTTTGGCATAACTAACACTTTAATGAATAATGCTATTCCAGCTATAAGATAAACCCATTTCATTAATGTTTGCCCTCCAAGTCTGGTACAGTTATGTATGTCAGAGTTATTTTTGATGAAGTCAGGTCGGTTTGCATAATCTCAAAAAGACGATGCACTCTAATGCTAGCTTGATAAGTAGGTTCACTGTCTGGTTCTAATTGTTCTGATTTACTACAGATGGCGTGAACCTCTTTACCTATCAATGCCCATTCTAAAGCTTGTTTGTTGGGATATTCAACTAATTCAAGACGCAAATGATATTTATCAATAGTTTGTCTAATCTTAGAGATTAATTTAGTAAAACCACTGTCTGTTTCTGCATCTAACCCTTTAACTATTCCCAGACGCATTACTAAAGAGGAACGAACTGCCACAACATAAAGAGTAATAGCTAACATTGTACCTACTAAAGCTTCAGTTAAAGCTACATCTGCAGCTCCTAAAACTGCATATACCAAAGCTGCTACTGCTCCTAAAATTGCTCGGATAATTAAAGCATCATAGGGATTAACTTGAAATACCAGTATCAAAGCTGCTAATGGTAGTAGAGCAATGATGACATAAATATAACTATCAATCATTCTTTCCCTCCACTACTAGAGCAATATGCTAAAACATATCCCAAAACCGTATTCCAAATTGCCAAAGTAATCAGTGCTAAGAGCAATAACGGCCATTCTACAGGTATTTTGAGTAGTAAACCGACAACAATACTCATCGACCCAAGGGTATCAGCGACTGAAAGACTATGGAGTTTAAATAAAACCGATCTATGTCCGAGCAGGGGAAATGTTCCCCAAAACCAGAAGATAATCCCGATAACTATCAAGCTATAACTTAAAATGTCAATAATCATACTTCGTTTAACCTTTTGATTAAATTTGCCAGTAGCATTAATCCCGCATTACCCACACTCAGAATAATAACTGCAACTACTCCAATTGACCAATCATCTCGCAAAACGGATACCACCAACATCATAATCGAAGTTTTGGTGGCAATACTAGCAAAGGCTAGTATTTTCTGCCAAATATTATTATCCTGCCAAGCTTCATAAATGGGTATGAGCAAAGCTAAAATCATAGCAATCAAAATATAGTTCATTTGTTTTTCATCCGTCGCACTACGTGTACTTCATACCAACCTTGTTCATGGTATTTCAAAACAATGCTTTTAGGGGTAAAAGTAATCAAAAATATATCCAGAAATATCAATCCTGGTGTTCGTTTTGGTTTAACTTTTTCGCAAACCAATACTTCATCATTATGGGGGCGAAGCATAATTTGTATTGCTTCTATATAGGCCTGGGGAATTGCGACCACAATTTCCCATAACACGTCTAACCAATCTTTTAGATCGCCTAATGATTTACGATTACGGGGTAATAACAAAGCGATACTGACACCAATGATAATATTTGCCAGACTCAAATCAGCAGTAAGCAAAAACCATATTGTCAGTCGTAATATTATATTGAAAAATCCGATTATATTGAAAAATCCCAGGGTGTTCATACTATCCAGTAATTAGTTACAATTATGTCTATTGGCGTGACACGCCTAAAACTGTGTAATATCATGTCCGGTAGCATCGGTCTTGTATAGTAAATAGGCAACAAGCAACAGCTCCGAAAGGCAACAGGCAAGAAAAAAACTTCAATTTCCTGTAGATATCCACGCTAACTTTTACACAAACGATACCAACGGACATGATATAATAGATATTTGTTTCTAGGTGTCCCCATCTCCCCATCTCCCCATCTAACTCACCATTTAAGGTGTGTCACGCCAATATATTTCTGCTTCAGCAAGTTTAGCAGTAATAGGTTTGTCAGGAATTACGCAAATTAACCTTGAAAACCCCATATGTAGGGGCGCAATTCGGAGCTTTAGGGAGCGCAAATGGCATTGCCTAACGCCAAGCTTTCCTATGGTCATGCTACCGCAAACGCTAACGTCCTCACTCTATTTAGTGTCCGTGCGCACTTCCTGTTTATACTAAGTCATATCAGCAATAGAAGCCAAAGTTATTAGGCTATAAGTATTGGCAATATCCAAAGGCGGGAATTTTAAACTTGCAATCGATGTTTGTACATTTCTTCATAAAGTGGCATACATTTATTAATACATGGTACTAATATATCTGGAATATTAATTTCTTTAGATTCCTGAAAAAATCCACTAGAATTAATAACGTCTTCACGAAACTGTTCAAAAATTGTATTTTTCCATGATAAAATATTAGTTTCTTCTGGTCTCCAAAAAAGCATTTTTTCAGAAAAATTAATTCCTAATTGGCAGCATAAAGCTTTTAAATAACTCCTTGAATCTTTTACTATATCTCCTGAATCTATTATAATAGGTTTTTGTGCTGTTATATTTTCAATTTCTTTGAATAGTCGATAATGTTCTTCCCAGCCAACAAAAGATTCCGAATTTTCCCAGCTAAAACCAGCAGATTTTCTAGCTTTCCAATATGAAATAATTGTTTCTCGTGGGTCTCTAATTAGGAAGCAGTTTTTTACTTTAGATATCCAACTTTTGTCAAAACCTGGAAGTAGATGAAATGACATATGTTTTTGGAATGAAAAATATTTTCCTTCTGGAAGATCGCCAATTAGTTTTTCAATAATATTTGAATAACTATTGTTATAATATTTGGACAAATAGTCTGATGGAAAATCAATAATATCATGGTAATTAATCTTATCAACAAAGGAAAAATGATGTAAAGGTTCATCATAGACCATGCAATCATCAATCTGCTCAAATGCTCTTGTTATTGCACTTGAACGAGTTCTCGGACAAGCCCACATAGCAATTAGCAAGTTAGTTGTTATTTTCTGGCTTTTAATGCTACAACATTATCGTAGGTAAAAGCAATAAAACCATTTGCCTTTAAGCACAGGAGAACGTCAATAAATCCCATAATTTTCAAACCTGAATTATTGTTATGATTTTTTTCGCCCAATAAACAGATAATAAGGTACTTTTATCCCAGGTAAAAAAGGAATAGTTGACATCCTTTCAATAAATTGAATACTTTCAAAACGGTAATGAAGATAAGGAGCGTGTTCAGCAGATAAAAAGACATTATCTCTGCCAAACCAAGCAGGCCAAAAATGACGAGATAACCAGGAGTGGGAAGACCATTGTGTTATTGGATATTTACGAGAAACATAAAAATCAACAACTCCAATAATTCCATCATGCTTTAGTAAACTGTAGGCTCGATCTATAGCTGCAAACCAATCTGGAATCATTGTTAATGAGTAGGAAAATGTTACAATATCAACCATCTGTTCTGGTGGGGTAAATTGGGTAACATCAGCTTCCACAGTCTCAACGTTAGACCATCCATTGGTAATAATTCGCTCCTGTGCTATTTCCAATAAAGAAGGGCATAGATCTACAATGTAGAACTTCTGAAATTTGCTTAATTTATCGCCTATTGACTCAAGATTAGCTCCGGTACCACCTCCTAGATCGACCCAAATATCTCCCGGATATTGAATCAGGGATTGATACAGGTCTTCTCTCCCTTGTAGCAGACGTTTGCGAAACTTGTCATAACCCTGAGCTTGACCTCCATAAAAACTTTCTAGTCTTTCCTGATGATTACTACCTTGAATAGGTTTAACTAAATGGTATAATATATTCAGGTCTTGAGCAAAATCGCTAAAAAATGACACCCTTACCTCCTTAAGCTGTGACTAGATCAGCAATATAAAAACTGCCATAAGTACGGACTCGATCTTTTTGATGGAGTTGTTTTGCTAAATCCTTTTGGTATTGCAGCAGTTCACCTAAATTATACTCCTGACCTTGGGTAGAAACACAGATAGGATCGACATATTCTACTTCAAAACCACCACTCCGAAATAAAATACGCGACTTTTTCTGAGAACGATCGACAATAGCTTGCCATTCTCGTTTTAGCTCTGCATATTCATAATTACTCAGCCAGTCCATATGATCGAGTAAAACGAAATGAGAAATCTGAATATCATGATTACGCTCTAAAAATTGAGCTATTGTATCTGTATGAACTGAGATGCGATCAACTAATCCCGCTTTGAGTAATTGAAAATTTTCCGGTTTCAAATATTCTGGGCAACAATTTGGTGTATACTTGCCTTCCAGAAAAACTCGCCAGAAGTAATTATCCCAGATCGGAATTTCGCTAAAAACTTGCTGACAACAATCTTCTACAAATCCCGACACTCCATTTTTCAGGTAGCGCTCCATTTGTTGTCGTTGTTGAGGAGGAACACCTAACATCCACAGCGTCAAGTTACTATCCATAATCTGACGGATAAATTTTTTCCAAAACCTATCGTTAAGCTTTTCATCATAATATATCTGACGTTGCTCTTCAAGAGTTTGAGCTTTAAGCAGTGCATTGATTTCATCTCGAAGTTGCACAACACGATCGATGTAGAAATTAATCAATTGAGCAAAGATACCTGTTGTACCATGAAAGAAAAAAGAACGCTTACCTGCAAAAAGTCTCGCTCCATGATTATCCCAATATTGTTGAGCAAAAGGAGATAAATAACCACGAAGTTTTTGCTGATAAACCTCTTTAAAGTTAGATAAATGTCCTTCGCCAAAAAGTTGAAAAAAGCTAGAATAATCAAGTTCTCGAATCCCAGCTATTTTTAGTTCAAGTAAGGCATTTTGTCGAGGGTTAACATCAACTGCATAAATATGCACTGGATAAACCAGTGCATATTCAATAGCATTACATCCTCCTGAAGTCAAGACCAAAACTGTATCATCTTTGGTCAAATTCATAGCTACTCTGTCTAGTCTAGGGTCTTCCCAACAAGTTACATAAACTAGATTATTTCGATGTACATAATGAAACCCTAAATCTAACCAATTGTCAATTTTTGGAATCAAAGTCATTTGTTATTACCTAATTTAATTATACAGAATAATTGAATGAATTTATGGTAAAATCAGCATTGGTTCTTGAAAACATTCAATATTCATTAAATCTTTGGGGGTGTGCGCCGCAGGATTAAGTTTGGGGTCAATCATCCCAGCTATTTGTAGAGCTTCAGCAACAAGTTCAGAACAAAAAAAACCTGCCGAAGCACTAGGTAATTTATCCTTGGTTTCTGCATTAAAATATTTATTCTGTGCTAACCAAGAACCTATACTCTTACAAAAAGCATAAGGAGTATGACGATCATTAAGATGCCAGAGCCATGATTGCATTTGAGCAATCCTATCATAGGACAACTTTTTTTGCAAAGGAAACCACCATGCTTGTCCACAAGTTTTATAGATATCAAGCCAATTGCTTAACCAATGAACTTGAACTCCCTTTAAGCGCTTCTGTTCTTTAAAATCTGGTAATACTGTGTAAGCTGTCGATTCTGCAATGAGAATATCCTTTCGCTGTTTATTTAGATATTCAGTCTCTAATACAATAGCAACATGACTATAGGGACTCCTGGTAAACCATCGAATAATTTTGGCATCTAGTCCATTACCTGAAAAAGCAATGACATCACCTGGACTTATGTGAGACAATATTGCATTCATTTTGTTACTCATACTTACCTTAGTTATCGTATGATATCAAATCCGCTAGGGTTCGGTATAAAAAAAATGGCGTTGCTGAAGCACGTGTATGATACTAATCTTAATTTTTTAGGAGTCAGGAGTCAGGAGGACCGAGTCAGGAGGGAAGAAATAAGAAGAAAGAGTAGTAGAAGAGAAAGTTTTTTGTTCGCGCTCTTATCTGGACATGATATCATACCTCAAATCACCAACGCCAAAAAAAATTCATCCTCAGCGCAAATGTGCAAATATTTCGCGCATTCTCTTCCCTCCTGACTCCTGAGGACTTACTCCTAGATTAACTATCTAATTATACCGATGCTACCGGATTTGATATGACAGTTCTCAATCGACATATTTGAAAATTAGGGTAAAAACCATATTGTCAGTCGTAATACTATATTGAAAAACCCGATTGCGTCCATACTATCCAGAAAAGTAAAATTAACATGAAGCTCATAAACCCAATCAGATGGTCGAATTCTTCGACCACACGGGGGAATTTAATCGCCAACTTCTTAAAAATCAATAGATATGCTAGCCAACCAATAGCTATACTTACCAGTGGTTTGATTATATTCTTGAGGGTGTAAGCTTCATAATAAACAGCATTTGCCACAATTAATCCGCCGAGCAAGACTGTCATTGCCCACCAAAAACCCAGTTTTACTTTGATTTTTTCCTCGTTTTTCTGGTGAGGAAGAAAGATGAATTTCGCAAAGGAAATAGCTGTTCCCACAGCGGCAATGTTCATCCCAACAACTTGCCAGGGTAATAGATTTTTAGAAGTTAACACTTTTGCCCCAAAACCAGATAATAGTGGGAAACCAGAGATAGAGAAACTAGCAATAACTAAAGCTACCCAAATCTGATTATCGATGGGTTGATGATGTAATTCTTTAAAATTACGGCTTGGTAAAACCCCTGCAATTAAAAACAGAGCAGATTTAACTAAACCGTGGGTAAAAGCATAGAAACCAGCTACTACTGGCGCAGCAAGCACAAAACCTAACTGTGAAATGGTATGAAATGCCAGCATCCGTTTAGTATCTTTTTCAAATACAGCATAACCCACACCTAAAAGTGCTGTACTCACACCAAAAAATCTCACGATCGGATCGATTTCCTCTAACATTAGCGCACAACGTACTAGAGGAAAGACTCCAGCTTTAACCACAACTCCTGATAACATTGCTGATACAGGACTCTGTGATTCGGAGTGGGTTAAAGGCAACCATAACCCTGAGACAAAGATACCACCCTTGGACAATAATCCCAAAAATATGAGGGCGATCGCTTCAGGAGGCGAACCACGCAAACCAGCAAAATAAAAGGAATGATGTGCCTTATATACCAGTACCGCTCCCACCAGATAAAACAGCATTGCCGTATTACTGACAAACAGATAGCGTAATCCTACCCAAATCGATCTATCTGTACGGGGATAGGTAATGAGAAGAAACGCAGCAATACCGATTACTTCTAATGCTACATACACACTAATAAAGTCTGCACAGATAAAAATACCATTAACGCTACCATGGAGAATCACTATTTGCATATAGAAAAAAGCAGTTTTTTCGCTACTCCAACAGTAAAAAATAACTGCGAGTGTTACTATAGCATTAGTGATGATAAAAAAGCCACTCAGTTGGTCGATGATTAAAGTTACACCAAAATTATCGACCAACTGTATGTTCAAAGGAGACTGTTCTACAAATATCGCCAAGGCATAGTTAGTCGAAACCAATGCTATCCCTAGTGCGATAAAGCGGTCTAGTTTCGGTAATAGATAGATAATGAAACCAGTAAAAAAGGGTAATGCCATCCAGAGGATAGTAATATTGGTCATATCTGCACCATCCAGAAAACGATAATCAACATTAGACTCATTACCCCAATCAAATGATCGAATTTCTCGACCCCACGAGGGAATTTCAGAATTAACTTCCTAAAAATCAAAAGATATGCCAACCAACCAATACTAATAGTTACTAGAGGTTTCAGTATATTACTTAAGGTATAAGCTTGGTAATAAACAGCATTTGCTACAATCAATCCACCGAGTAAAATTACCATTGCCCACCAAAACCCAGATGATACTTTACCTTTTTCTTCGCTCTTTTGGTGGGGGAGAAAGATAAATTTGGCAAATATAATTGTTGTTCCTACTGTCGCAACATTCATTGCCACAACCTGCCAAGGTAATAAATTCTTGGAGGTCAATATCTTAGCTCCAAAACCCGACAATAGGGGAAAACCAGAAATGGAAAAACTAGCGATCGCTAAAGCTATCCAGATTGAGTTATTGAGGGGTTTGTCTCGCAACTCCTTAAAATTACGACTGGGCAAAATACCTGATATGAGAAAAAGTGCTGATTTCACCAATCCGTGAGTCAAGGCATAAAACCCTCCTACTTCTGGCGCGGCCATGATAAAACCCAATTGAGAAATGGTGCTAAATGCTAGGGTACGCTTGGTATCTTTTTCCACAATGGCATAACCTACTCCTAATAAGGCCGTAGTCACACCAAAAATTCTCACAATTGGATCGATCTCCTCTAACAGTAGGGCACAACGTACTAGGGGAAACACACCAGATTTGACCACAACTCCTGATAACGTTGCTGATACTTGACTCTGTGATTCGGAGTGGGTTAAAGGCAACCACAATCCTGAGACAAAGATACCTCCCTTAACTAATAATCCTAGAAATATCAGAGCGAGCGCTTCAGGAGGCGAACCACGCAAACCCATAAAACTAAAGGAATGATGTGCCTTATATACCAGTACCGCTCCCACTAGATAAAACAGCATTGCCGTATTACTGACAAACAGATAGCGCAATCCTACCCAAATCGATCTATCTGTACGCGAATAGGTAATGAGAAGAAACGCAGCAATACTGATTACTTCTAATGCTACATACAAACTGATAAAATCTGCACAGATAAAAGCAGAGTTGACGCTACCATGCAGAATCACTACTTGCATATAGAAAAAAGCTGTTTTTTTGCTACTCCAACTGTAAATAATAACTACGACGGTTACTATAGCATTAGTGATGATAAAAAAGGCGCTTAGTTGGTCGATGGTTAAAGTTACACCAAAATTATCTAATAACTGTATATTTAACAGTGATTGGGTTGAAAATATTGCCAAGGCATAGTTAGCTGAAACTAATGCTATTCCCAGTGCGAGAAAGCGGTCTAGTTTGGGTAGTAAATAAATAACAAACCCAATAAAAAATGGTAATGCCATCCAGGCGATCGTAATATTGGTCATTTCAGTTATCAGTTATCAGTTATCAGTTATCAGTACCGACCGCTAATACCGTTTCACTAAAGTCAGAAGTCAAAAGTCAGAAGTCAGAAGTGATATTAATGGAACTTAAAAACTCTACTCTACAGTAATTTCAGTTTATTATTTGACTTCATCAGTTAGCAACTATTTGTGACATTTTTTGAGTGAATTGGTATAAAGTATGAGGCACCAAAATACTGAAGTTTACTTTGCTCTTAGTCTTATGGATATGGCGAGGAGACCCGTTCTTGCAGACCCGCTCCGAATGGCGCCATCCCACCCTCCGGGAAGCTCCGAAGATCGACCGCTTTTCATCCTTAAAAGGGGAGACTTGAGACCTAATTTTTTGGTCATGATGGTGTGTTATTTTCTTCGATTGCGCTAGTTTCCAAAGTGGGATTATCTTTTGCCAACTTCATCACACCCACCAACATCAAAGCTTGAATTGAAAAACCAATTACAATTGCTGTTAAGATAACTGCCTGGGGAACGGGGTCGGAATAAGCAACATTTTTGGTTTCGTCGGCAATTGGTGTAAACAAACCATCTAGGGATGCTATTAGCACATAATAGGCAATAACTCCCGTACTCATAATATCCATTGAGATGATTTTCATCACCAGATTTTTCTTAAAAATGATGCCGAAAAATCCACATAATATGGTTGAAAATATACAAGCTTCTAACATGAAAATTAACTAATTAATTGTTATTTTTTTGCAGAAAATTAATTTTTAAATCACAAAAAATTAAGGATAAATATCCATAAATTAAGGTAGTATAAGAATGAATTTTGCCAATAATCAAAGACTTACGCCAGTTTAAATCAACTGACTAAATTGACTTAACATGAGCATATTTTACAATTGCCCAAAATAGATGAGAAAACCTCAGGTTAAAGTCGCCTCTTCTTTGGTCAATACATAAATTCATTTCTATTTCCCTGGCTAGCTACTATATTTTATTTTCAAATGATCTAAAATTCATAGCAGTTTGGACTTAATGAAGTACAGAGTTCTTAGATGTTCAGCGAATTGCTTAACTAGGATTAAGATTAAGCTGTACTAAATTAGCTACCAATATGCTATACATTATTAAACATGAAATTGGGTCAGAAGAGAAGAGACGTTGAATATGAGTTCTGATTGCTGGTTGGATGAAGCATTAATTATGCTTGGAGTGCTTCAGAAAAAAACTATTGTTTTTGTTGTCCTTGGTTAAAAGTGGCCAGATTAGTATTAATCAATTCAATAAATTAGAAATTTTCTCAGCTAGCTTCTACAACTTGACGCATTGAGAAAAAACCTGAGTTTACTGGTTGGCCATAACTTTCCTCTTCTGATTAGAATTAGTTCTGATACCAAGGGTGAAATTAAGAATTTTATTAATAATTAAGAGTGATTGAAAAATTTTACATATAATATTTCTTTAACTAATACCAGTTTGAAAAAAGAATGTTATAAATACAGCAAAGCTATGCTGTTAAATTATTTTAAGATCTATTTGACTAAAAGGATAGATTTGATTGCTCCTGATTACTAAAAACACCTTAAGTGTTTTCAGACTGTCCGTCTCCATCATATGCTTTCCCTATTGCCAGATGAGCTGTTGCCTTTAACTAACACTAAATCAGATCATAAATAGTGTTCCACGTAATTTGTGTTGTGCTTCAATTGCCCCAAACAAAGACTTAAAGTTACCTGCACCAAAGCCATTATAATTGTTGCGTTGCATAAACTCAAAAAATCAAGTAGGACGAGCTTGCAACGGGCGAGTAGAAATTTGCAGAATGTAACCTTTTTCATCGAAATCAATGACTATATCTAACTCCTGCATAACATCTACAGAAACCGATAGCTTCCTCATCTTTGAAAGCTCTAGGCAGAGAAACACTCTTTGCTCCTTGTGCAATTGCATATTCATAAGTTGCTTGAGCATTTTCTACACTAAAAGCTACATCATAAACTGCATCGCCATATTGGGTTAAAAACTGATTGATTTTTGTCTCTCCTGGGTTTAACGGAGATGTAAGAACAAGGGTGACTTGACCTGCATGCAAAACGTGGGAAGTGTATTCACGATCGCCAGTTTCCAAACCCTTATAGGCAATTGGTTGGAAACCCATGTGTGTTTAGTAATAAAATGCTGCTTGATCAGCGTTACAGACCCAGATTTCGACATGATGGAATCCATTATAACTTCCAAAGGTTGGTCTAGAGTTTGTCTCTTGGTATTTGACACCAGCATCTAGACCAACCAGGTTATCTTAGATTTATGGAGTAATTTGCTTGAGGCATATAAAGAATTCTTAATAATTAAATGTATACTTTTTTTATTAAAACAAATTTAATATATAATTGTCAACTACTCATAAAAACCTGGCAAAATATTTCCATTTTCTGAATAGTTTTGGTAGTAGGACTTATACCAATTATTAAAAATTTTGCTATACTTAAATTTCAGATTTCTAAATACTATTTATTTACGTAATTTGATTGTTTACTAACCTCTGTTATTTTGACCAAAAAATAAGGTCTTAAACCTCCCCTTTTAAGGAGATTAAAAGAATAAATTTCAGTATTTCAAGCCTCTGGTTTCAGCGGTCGGTACTGATACAGCGCTTTCCGTTGTTATGAGGTACAGTAGCAGCACTTAGCAAACCAGTTTTTTAAATGTTGAGGATTCATTAAGTTAATTGCCACAGAGATTATTCTATCAACCATTTCTGCTGTAGTTGGAGAAAAACTCCGTAAAAAAGATTTCAATTGTGACCACCATAATTCAATGGGATTAAAATCTGGAGAGTATGGAGATAAATTTAGAACTTTAGCTCCTACAGATTCTATCAGTGGTTCAATTGATGCTAGTTTATGTGCAGGTAAATTATCCATTACAACTACTGTCCCTGGCCATAACTCTGGCAGTAAAAAATGTTCAATAAATACTTTGAATGCTTTTTCTTTCATACTTATTGCACCAATTACTGTAACTTTTTAACCTCGATAAAATGGCTTTGTTTCATATACTCTAGTCCCCTCTTATGAGCATGCATGAGTTCTACTTAAACCGAGTATTACTCCTGTTTCATCTATAAATACTAAATTTTCTTGGTCTAGAAGTTTCACCTTTTCCCAATATTCTGCCCTGAATTTTTGTACTTTTTCTGTCCCATCTTGGCTACTACGTAATGTTTTTTTTACGGCTTAACCCCAGTTTTTGTCAAGCTCGAAACATGGCAGTACGACTTACCCAATTTCCTGTTTTTAGTCCAAATAATTCACATAATTCTTCTAGAGTTGCATCTGGATATTCTGATACCAGTTTTTTTAAATCTAAATCTGCATTTGTCAGATGACTAAATCTTGGTTTCCCAGGTTTTAATGGTTCTAAATTTCCATCTGTTTTGTGTTGTTTTACCAGTTTTTGCACTAAGCTTTTAGCAACAGAAAATGTGATAGCCACCTAACGAATTGATATTTTTTGTTTCAAGTGTGCATCAACTATTTTTTCTCGCAGTTCTATTGGATATGACTTCATAGCTATATCATCAAATTCCTATTTCTAAGTGTACCTCATAACTTCGGAAACTGCTGTAATACCATTTCTCAAAAACCTTTCTACATTTTATTGAGTAGGGGAGTGGGGGAGTAGGGGAATAGAGGAGTGAGGGAGAAGTAAATATAATAATAATAATTAATATTAACTTGGCTGCTAATTAGCAAAAAGGTTCCATGTGCCCTTTTTAATTACTTAATAACTGAAGTGTTACCTCAGTTAAGCATTAATGCATGGGAATTTGTATAACTGATAACTGATAATTGAAATGATGACCTTCCAAGGGTAGCATGATTTTTGATAAATTTTACTATACAAAATAGTGCGATTGAATAGCCTCAAATTTAGACAGGAAAGATTTTTTAGGCAAATAAGGTATCAATCAATGAATGGCCATAGTTTCAGATTTTTTTAATTTTAGGGCTTACGCAGTACAACCTATTTTTGTCATTGCGACTGATAGGATTTGCGGAGTATTCCGGAACGGAAAGCCATCTGAAATTCTAGTTTTTCGTACCTCATCTGTAAGTTCTGAATTTAATATCTTTAAAAATACATAAAAACTCTGAAATTATTATTCCTGTTCCCTAATTCAAAAATATTTTATTCACAACCCAAATATTACGGGTATATGGACAAAACGATTTTAAATAACCGTTATCGCATCATCAAAACATTAGCAAGTGGAGGATTTGGCGAAACATTTCTTGCCCAAGATACTCAAATACTCTCCGGTCATCTCTCTGTGATTAAACAACTTAAACCCATAGTAAATAATCCTCAAATTTATCAAATCCTACAAGACAGATTTCAAAGAGAAGCAGCAATTTTAGAGGAACTAGGTGAAACAAATCATCAGATTCCTCGATTATACGCATACTTTACAGAAAACGGAAAATTTTATCTAGGACAAGAATGGGTAGATGGATTTGAAATGTCATTTCCTGTAAATAATTCCCAAGGGATAAGTTACGAACCTTGACATTGGCGGTTCATAAAATCATCTTCAGCAACAGCGGTATTTGCTAATCCTAAAAAATCTAATTTTTAAAAATTTTTCAGTATCCTTAATCATCCTGAATTTCAAGTATCAAATTAATGCCAGATTGGTCAATAATCCTGCGAAAACAGGTATTAAATTAATCTAATTTACTGTCTTGTTTCCCCATCATAACTAATGGCCTTGAAATTAATTTCCCAGCCATAGTTGAAAATTTAGCACTATTTATAGTAAAGTCCTGAAAACCAATAAAATTATTACTACTGCCATGACACAGCTAAAATAGTTCATTATTATAGAGTGCGCCATTACGGCTAAAATATTAAGCTGTGAAAAGTATTTAACAATCCGTCGCCAGGCACAATTTTAGCTGTCTCAGTCCACTACTTATATTTCTTATTATTCAAATGCACGCAGAAAAGTTACCACCCCAAACATTTCATCGAGTCCGTCCACCATATCGGGTAGCCAAGCGACGTCCAGTAAAAATACGTCGGCTAGTTAAAACTAAAAATACAAAACTAATATTACCCCAGTTAAAATATAAAAATATCCTCATATTAGTCGCCATATTAATGACCGCGAGCTGGGTTATTACCCTACCTTTCAGAGGTCGCACAGCTTCACAGACCCCTCAACCTACTCCTCAAACTTCAGTATCACCTACTCTCGTACCACCCTATGTACGCCCAGTTCCTCAACAAACTCCAGAAGACTTAGGATTTGCCTACAATGTTCGTAGACAACCCCCTCTACGTTATAATCCTCAACTACAGGAAATAGTTGATGAATTGGTTAAAATTTCTGAAGAAAAAGGGCTACCAACAGAACCTTTATCTATTAGTTTAATAGATGTTAGAAGCCAAGATGTTCATACATTTGCTGGATATCAAAGCCAAGAAGTGAGGTATCCTGCTAGTGTATCTAAATTATTTTGGATGGCTGCATTTTATGGGGCAGTAAAAAAAGGTTTAATTGAAGATGAATCTAAGTTTCATGAAGACTTGAGAGCAATGATGCAGAAATCTCATAACGATTCTGCTAGTAAAATTTTAGATGCAATTACTGATACTAAATCGGGGAGTAAATTAGAAGGGAAAGATTTAGAAAAGTGGTTAGACAAAAGAAAATCCGTTAACAATTTTTTTCATAAAGCAGGTTATAAAAATTTAATAGTTAGTACAAAAAATTATCCTCGATATTCTCCTAGTCAAGAAGGTCCAGTCGGTCGCGATCGCCAACTACGAAAGAAAGATGGTAAGTTTCTCAGAAATTTGATTTCCACCGATCAAGCTGCCAGACTAATGTATGAAATATATACCAGGCAGGCAGTTTCACGGCAATATAGCACAAGAATGGCTTATTTGTTAACTAGAGATTTAAGACCTGAAGTATGGCAAAATGACCCCTACAATGGAATCAAAGGTTTTCTCGGCGAATCTTTACCTACCAAGATTTATTTTGGTTCTAAAGTTGGTTTCACTAGCAAACATCGTATGGATGTAGCATTTGTGAGAACTTTGGATGATAAGGCTATTTATATTCTGGCGATCTTTGCAGAAGATATTGCTTATGCCAGAGATGAGGAAATATTCCCCAAACTGTCTCGTCATGTTTACGATCGCATGATGGCATTGAATGGACAATAGACATCTCCAGCAAAAGAGGGAGTAGGGAGTAGGTAGCAGGGAGCAGGGAGCAGGCAGAAAGAATTGATGAATAACAGTGGAATGATTGATTTTATTTTTTCCGGACTTACCCATAACCACTACAGATAGTAGGGGTTAACGGCCGTTAACCCCTACAAATGGTATATATTTTTGTATGCGTGCGTAAGTCCTGTTTTTATTATTGGAGATGTCTAATTTATAGCGGTTTTCATTAACATAGAATACAGCTATCAAGTTTGTAACTTATCAAACTTCAAACATACTTATATTTTTCTGTAGTTTACCTTTGTGAAAACCGCTATAAGTAAGCTAATTTGTCTCATTGTATACAGATACAATGACATCATTTCAGTTAGCCTCCTGTGGTCGGAGCTACGCTAACAGTTAGCCTTCTAAGGTCAGAACTACGCTGGCCTCTTATCAGAGGAATTGCGGACTTCAGTGCCGATCGTTGAAGCCTGAGGCTTGAAAATACTGAACTAACTATCAGCTTTTAGCGCTGAAACGCTTCAGCTTTTAGTAGCTCTGGGTAAAAATCCCCGGCTTCCGATAAGTCGAATGGCCTTCAGAGGAATTGAAATCTCCTTTCCGTTCCGCAATGATCCGCAAACGAGGGTGTCTCAAAAAAAATCTGCTTGATTGCTGATTACTGACCGCTGACTGCTTTTTTAATGTTTGGTGATTGATGGGGAGATAAGGAGATAGCATATATGGCTAAATTTATCTGAATATATATATAATTTTATGTTACATTTTATAAAAAAATCCAATAATAAAAGTTATAGTTAATATCATATTACTTACTTTTTTTCAAGTATAAAAACTTGTAAGAACTGACTTTAATAAAAAAATCTCACTATTGATTTTTAATTATTTAGTTTTACTTATAATACCTTGTCAAAAGTAGGTATGTTAAACTATAAATTTAGAAAGTAACTTACCCAAAAGCACAAAAAATCCACGAATCGGTAAAAGTGAGAATCGGGGAGTTAATTTCTAGAAGAATTTAAAAAAATTAAGAGGTATTATGAGCCAAAAGGTTATACACCAGATGGAAAAATTCCAGCGTCAGGTGAATTCCCTCGTAGAATCTAATATAATCAAGCCAACAGATAGTATCTGGAAAATAGCCCTACTTTTTGGGGATAAGTGGCCTTATTGGAAAAAGCAACTTCAAGACTTTGATTTTTCTATGCAAGATCCAATAGGTGAAATTTTGGTTGTAGAGGTGTGGGAAGAAGATTAGTCTAATTTCCTAATCAAATAAGACTGATTAGGGTGAATAATTCTGGAGTTTAAGCGATAGAAATTGGTAGAATGTAGTCGATTAGCCCCAACATCTAGGCAATAAGACTGAAAGTATAGAATAATTAGGCGATCGCACTACAAAATCAAACAAAAATAAAACAAAACTTTTTGGTTTCTAAGGCTGTAATCAGGAAACTAAATTGATACCAAAGCAATTTTAAAACTAATAACTAAATAACTGAATACAGGTTTATTAGGATTTATTAGAAAAAAAATCTGCTAGTTGTTTAATGTCAGAACGACTCATCTCAAGTTAAGTTCATCATAAACTTTCGGTAAGTGGGAAACTAGTAAGTTGCTTCCTAGGTCTGAGCTACGCTATCAACGGCTGGATGGAAACTAGGGTAATGATTTTAACCATTAATCATGCACATTGCAAATTTTGAATATTTTTGCTATAATGTGAGGAATAAAAAGCAACCTGAATGGGTTTACCCCGGACAAACTAGAGGAATCCTTACTTATGTCATTAAGGGTTACATTTGAAGTGACTTTAGTATGGCAAGTTTGTGACTCTTAAAAATCCACGCGGATAGATCCCGCGGAGTTTCAATCCCATGAACATAATTGCTCACTTTTAAGCGCGTACCATGTGGTTGAGTACAACTTTAGCTTGTCAACTTACCAAACAAACTCAGTCAATTCTTTGAGCTTAACTCTGAGTAGGTTCATTGAGTAAACATCTAAATACATTTGTTTTTTTTCAGAAGTTTTTTTGTAATATAGCACTACACAAATAGATTAGGGCAATTATAAATACTCAAACGAGCGTCAGGGATTGCTTCTGACTTGCACGTAGCGCTATATCTCTACCAATAACTCAAAAACCCTTATACATAGTGAGATTGAGATATTCCAATATTGATGATGTGCTTCAAAGGCAATCTTTTAAAGCATCTGCTAGCTCTAGAGCAGTTTGATAGCGATCGCCAGGCAATGGTTGGGTAACTTTTTCAATTACCTTTCTTAGTTGTGGTGTAATAGTGGGAACATTTTCCACATAAAACCGATAACCATTACCACGATTATCATAGAAGTGCATCGGACTTTGAGCAGTCAACAAAAAGATCGAAGTTGCACCCACTGCATATAGATCGGATTGAGTCAAAGGTTGCCCGCGGTCTTGTTCGGGGGCACTGTAACCTTCTGCGCCGATCCGCGTACCCAAAGGCGTGCCAATCTCTTTGACTGCCCCAAAATCTAGAACTATTATCTGATTATCGCGACGACGCACTAGAAGATTAGCAGGTTTAATATCCCGGTGAATCAGTGGAGGATCTTGTGAGTGAATATATTCTAGAACCTCGCAAGTCTGAATCATCCACTCAGTTGCCTGTTTTGGTAACACCGGTCCTTGTAAAGAAATACGTTTTTCCAAATCCTGACCGTGAATCATCTCCATAGCCAAATATTTTTTGTCTTCTTCAACAAAAAAGTCAAAAAACTTAGGAATTCCTGAATGATTTAATGATTTCAAAGCTCTAGCTTCTCGTTCAAATAATTCTTGAGCTTTGCAGATCTGAGCCATATCAGCATTCATTTCTTTTAAGACCACCAAAGCAGCAGCAGGAGAAGCGCCTACCTGTAAGTTATTGCGATCACGATCCCAAGCTAAATAGGTAGTACCCATGCCACCTTGACCCAATATTCGTAACACCTGATACTGACGGATGCTGCGTTCAACTGTAATAGGTTTTCCACAATAAATACAAAATAAGTTTCCTGGTGGGTTATCACTAGCTCGAGAACAACATTGTTGAGGAGCATTAGCAACAGATGGAACTTGAATCTGAAACTTTAAAATAGGGCCACCTCTGGCTAACTGAATCAGGAAACCATCAGAAATAATTCCCTGAGACATCAAAACTCCATTCACAAAAGTTCCATTTGTACCTTGACTGACTAATCGCCAAATATTTCCAGATTGGGACTTTGGTATTTTGTGTAGCTCCAGATGATATCGTGAAACTAAACTATCAGATAAAACAACCTGATTATCAGGAGAGCGACCAATCTTAATTATTGATTCACTCTGAAAGTCCCAATTTTTTAAAGGAGTATTTTTTTGAGGGTCTAGGAGGGTTAACCTAATCACAATCTATGTTTGAACTTCAAGTTTTTTGTATAGCGCTACGCGCTAGGGAATAGGGAATAGTAAACTGTTAAAGGGTTTTCGGTGCGGAATCCTTCAGGAAACAGGGTTTAGAAATGTCTTAACCTTAATGCGTAGCGCTATAAAAGCATAACTTATATAGCGATCCGCGCAAGACAAAAGTCGAAAGTCAAAAGTTCAAAGTTCAAAGTTAAAAGTAATCCCTGACTGAGTTTGAGCCTTTATAAATGTCCGCGCCCTTTGTTTCGACTGCTATACCAATTCACTTAAAAAATAGAGTTGTTGGGAAATAACAATTGAACAATGCTCAAAAGCTTATTCTATAAGGTTTTCATGATTCTAGGACTGAAAAACGCTATAAACTTTGACCAATAAGGGTTTTAGCCATTTTTTTAGCTTAATTCCCAACAACTCTAATGTCACAAATAGTTGGTTATTTCAGTTATCAGTTATCAGTACCTCTAGCTGTTTGCGCAGCATTCCGTAGGAAAGCACAAGGCTTGACATCAGGAATATTATCTTTTTTTATCCCCTTAATAAGGGGAGGCTTTAGACCGAATTTTTCGGTAACTGATTAAGTAAACTAATAAGCTGAAATTACTGTATAATAAAGGTTTTAATTAATTAAAATATCACTTTTGACTTCTGACTTTTGACTAAGCGTGAAACGGTATTGCTAATTTTTTTGTGGCTTCACTAAAGCACGAATCACAATTGCTGTAATATTATCGTGACCATTATACTGATTTGCCAAATCAATTAACTGGTTTACACCCAACTCTAAATTAGCTTGTTTGTTTAAAAGAGGTTCCAGGAGATTTTTCCAATTATTTTCCAGAAAATCATTATCTGTTAAACCATCAGATGCCAGGATTATTAGACTATCCTCATCAAGCTCGAAAAATTGCACATCTGGTCTGACAAAATTTTCATCTCGCGGTCCTAAAGCTTGAGTTAATTGATAAGCATCAGGGCGACCATAAGCTATTTCTGGTTCAACTCCACGATTAATTTCTCTCTGTCCTACTTCATGGTCTAGAGTGATCTGCTCTAAACCTCCCTGACGAGAAAGACGATACAAACGACTATCACCCACATGAGCTACAGCTACTTTTGTATCGTAAACCATTGCCATCACTAAAGTAGTACCCATCCGACTACTGCCAGAGCGGACTTCTTGTTGATTAATATCGTAGATTACTTTATTTGCCTGTATTACTGCCTCGCGAATTGTTTCCTCGGAGGGCAAACCTACTGACCAACTACTTTCAACTTTAAAGTATTGTTTAATCGTGTCTACTGCTACTTGACTCGCTATTTCTCCGCTAGCGTGTCCTCCCATACCATCGCAGAGCACATAAAGTCCTTTAGCTTGAATAATTTTTTCGGTGGGTGTTTCTTGGTTTTCTATCTGAGTTTGAATTCCAAAAGAATCTTCATTATGGTCTCTTTGACTGCCTACATCACTTTTTCCGGAACTTTCCAAATTTACCAACTGTATTGGTAAAAGTTCAGTGTCTTGAGTTTCTATATTTTCTACTACCTGTGGGGAAGCATCATCAGTTTGCAAAACTGTAGGTGCTGATGTAGGAGGTGGTTGGGGTTGTAAGTTATCTTCAGTAGTCATGAGATACGATCGCAATTTTTCAATAGTTTGTATTTTACCATCCCGCCAATCTTGCATTAAAGCTGTTACCCAACCAAACTGTGTCCGTTGAGATTGCTCAAATAACGATTGCCAGAATTTCATTAAATCTTGGAGATTTTCACTCTCGCCAGGTTTTGAGTACAGACGTTGCAATTTGATATAATTATTGTCTGTTTGACTTACCCGCAAATTTTCATATTCCAGTATACTTTGGCAACAATGCCATGATGCCAGAGCTACCCAAAGTTCGGTCATTTGTTGCAACCAGGATAGAATTTGTACTTGGGAAAGGTTTTCGCTTCCCCAAAGGTTTACTAATAATGGCAAACTACTGTGGTCTGCCACAAGTAATATTTCTTCGTTTTGCGATCGCCAACTATCCTGAATGGTAGGAAAGTGTTGAGGTAGTTGGGAATATAATGCTAAGTATGGTTGAGCAATTGTGGGAATAATCAAAGCTTCTATCTCCGTTGTTTCTCCCTTTTGGTTTGAGGTAGGGAATTGACTTTCTTGATTTTGGTAACCCGATAATTCATTCTCTTGAGAGGTAGAAGTGGGCGGTCTAAAATTACCGGAGTTAGTTCGCAACCAAGCTTTGAGGGGGGTTTCTTCTAGTGGGTTACAGTCTAATACTTGCACTACTACCATTTCACCTTGGTTTTTTGGTGGTATAGTTTCCAATAGTTGGTAGCGCTGTTGGGAATCTAAATATTTTTCTGATGCAGTGGAGGAATTTTCTAGATCATCATTTGGGTTTGAGGATAATTTATTCTCTGTGTTTGCTGCTTCAGACATTGGACTGAGAATGTCTGCGGTAATTGATTCAGAGTTATCTAACTCTTCTAAGAGTTGGCATGGATCGTCAGCTTCAGTTATTGTTTCTGGTAAAGTATCTTCTGATTCTACTTCGGCAGCAGGTTGTAGATCGACTTCTATTTTCGCCTCCAAAAGTTCGGAGGATTCTAAAATTTCTTCTGCTTCTTCTATAATCACATCTGCTGCTGAGTCCGCCGAATCTTTGGCCAGGGGACTTGCTCCGCTGATTACTTCTTCTTGCCCCATTTCCTTGAGATTAATTTCAGGTGAGTTGGGGAGAAGAGCTTCTGCTTGAGTAATTATAATTGCCTTCCAGACTTGAGCTATATCAGCACCACAGTTGTGACATTGTCGAACGCTCAAGTACACTTGTGTTCCACATTGATGACAATTTTTGTGGGTTAGGGATGTACCACATTTTTCACAGAATTTATTCTGGTTCGGGTTTTCAAACTCACATTCGGGACAGATGAGCATAATAGGGGGTTAATTCAACAATTAATAATGAATAATGAATAATTAGGGTTTGCTGAAAAAGTCTTTTAGTAGGGGGAGGAGACAGGAGACAGGAGACAACCCACCCCTCGCCCCTCCCCCTCCCAGGAGGGGAGAAATGGGAATGAGCGAGGAGGTAGTCGGAAAAATTGTCCCAAGATTGTTCTGCCCAACTATGTGCCTAAAATACGCTCCATGCATGAGCATCAAGAGCTGAAAACCAGGCACTTTTTTCAAACCCAAAAAGGCTAAAATCTTTATATGTCAATGCTTTTAGATTTAATCAGCAAGCCCTAATTAATAATTAATAATTACCTCTCCTTGAAAAAAAGAGGATTGACTAATAATGAAAATTTTCTTTATTATCCCCTTAAGAGGCTATGCTTTATAAACATCTTTCTTAACATAAAAATTGACAAAATATACGAGTTATGTATTGGTATTGGGGCGACTTTTTTAGGAGAAAAGTGTATTGAAAAATACATTTTTTTGAGAACTGTAGATAAATTTTTTGCCCCCACACTCCCCCCATCTCCCCATCTCCCCATCTCCCCATCTCCCCATCTCCCCATCTCCACATCTAATGTGTGTCAGTCCACTATTGCAGGATGGCAGAAATAACTAACCAGTTACAAAATCCTAAGAGCTTTACCAATCAATACTTTTGACTGTCTTGAGTGTGTCTTACATTCTGAGGTCCCCTCAGAATTACACACTCGCTTTTGACTTTTGAGTTTTGACTTCCGCTGACTTTTGACTTCCGCGTAGCGGCACTAAAAGGGAATAGAGATCGTAGTATCTTCTAAGATTGTCTGAGCTGCGATCGCTTCTATTGTTTTTAATGGTACTTCACAGAAGTATTTTTGCCGAAATTGTTCTTCTGATATTGCTGCTAGGAATTTTCCGATTATTTGGGATTGAGTTTCTGATTTTTGGTTTTTGATTTGATTTTGAGTTATGTAAAATGCTTGGTCTTTATACTTGACATTAAAACATAAATATTGTAATACTTGAAAACCTAATTTGAGAGTAGTATCACCAATACCTAATTTTTTTAGGAGTTGATAACGGGTGACAGGTTTAGCTGTACGACTGAGATATTTAGAAATACCCAAAAGTTGTTGCCAGATATCTGTCGGAGGGACAATAGGAGGTTGTGAGTAGGCGATCGCTAATTTCTTTTGTTGATTTATTGCTCGCCGAAACCAGACTCGTAAATCGTTCCAGCTAGTGGGACATTCTTTGAGAAGAATAAAATCTTTTTGGCTATTAATTCTTATTTCTTCTAGATTACCGATTCTCTGACTATTACGCCAGTCCCATATCCAATCTACAAGGTTTGATGTTTGGAACTGAGTATTTTGGAGGCATGGTTGTACTCTCATAAGTCTGACTTCATAACGTTTTTTATAAGCATTGAAGTCTAGCTCTACCAAAGCATCACATTTTTCTTCGGGAATTTCATCTTTATAATGACCCCACCAAACACCAGGGAACCCCTCCTCCACAGATTCATCCCAAATTTCAAAATCTGTTTTGATATATTGAACTTTTTTTCCGTTTAAATCTTTTTGATTTCTGTGCCAAACATTACTAAACCAACAATTTTGGACCAAAAGTTTAGGAACAGGGTTGCCCATACCACAGGGTTCTAAAAGTTTAAGTTCTTGAAATAAATCTCTACCCAACTCAGAGACAGTCACAATTAAATCTACTTCTATTGTTGAAGTCTGGTTAACGGTCGTTCCTAATGTTTGTCCTAATAATTGATTAATAGCATCTGTAAATATGGGGATATTTTCTACTGGCAGACTTAGACCAGCAGCAAAAGGATGGCCTCCAAACCGATGCAACAAATGTTCTTGATGTTTAACTAACTGGTATAGGTCTATTTGACCAAAGGAACGAGCGGAACCACGAGCTAATAATGGTTCCTCAGAGCTTTTGACCGCCTCAGTTTCCTCAGTCAACAAAATAGTGGGACGGTTGTATTCTTGAGCTATTTGACCTGCTACTAATCCTAACACACCTACAGGCCATTGAGGGTCTGTGAGAACTATGACGTTAGTGGTAGAAAGGTCTAGTTTGGTCAATTTTTGGGCAACGTCTCGAACTACTTCTTTTTGTAGGGATTTGCGCCTGGAGTTGGCCAGTTCTGTTTCTATGGCTAGTTTTTGGCAATATTGGGGGTCACGACTGGTGAGTAATTCTACACAAAAGCTGGCATCTCCGATGATTCTACTGACAGCATTAATCCGAGGGCCAATACCAAAGGAAATATCTGTGGGGCGATCGCCTGTTTTTTTACATAATTCTAATAGTTTGGCGACTCCTGGTCTGGTGGTTTTGTGGAGTTGTGTTCTTAATTTTTCAATTCCTATTTGTGCTAAATACCGAGTTTCTCCTGTTAGTTGAACTAGGTCGGCAATTAAACCAATAGCTACTAAGTCTAATAATTCTTTTAAGGGTAGTTTAGGTATTTCTGGATGAGTTAAATAAAGTGCTTCTATTAATTTATAAGCTACTCCAACTCCGGAGAGATTATATAGGGGATGAGATGGGGATAAATTACGAGGATTAATAATAGCTAATAAGGGCGGACGTTGAGGTGGAAGGGTGTGATGATCGGTGACAATTATATCTATTCCTAGATTATTTGCATATTCTATTTCGGCAATATTTGTACTACCTGTATCGCAGGTTATTATTAAACTATGATTTGCTTTTGCTAACTGTTGAATACCAGCAATATTTAAACCATGAGATTCTGTAAATCTGTTAGGAATGTAATAAGTTAATTGATGATTTTTCTGAAAAAATTCTCCTAATCCATCCCAAAGTACAGATGTTGAGGTAATGCCATCAGCATCAAAGTCTCCCCAGATAGCAATTTTTTCTTGATTGTTTTTAGCATCAATAATTCTTTCTACAGCTTTGTTGATTTCGATGCCAAATTCAAAGGGGTTAGTGGGTTGATATTGTTTTGGGTCTAAAAAACCTGCTAATTTTTGAGTATCTTTAATTCCACGCTGCCATAATAATTGTGGTAGATATTTTACGGATAATTTTGGTGCATAATTTTTGACAATTTCAACAAATGAATTAGGGGGATTATCGGAGGCATAAATTTGCCAATATTTTCTGGTTTCAGACATCTTTAATAAATTTAATTTATCGTCACTATGCTGCGGTTATTTTTCAGGTATTAGGTGGTAGATATTAGGCTGTAGCTGAAAAAAGTCAATATAAATAATTGTAAGCATTCAGGTGTCAACTATCATACGGTTTTGAAAAAAGAATGTTACGAATAATAGGTGCAATATAAAGACTTTAGAGGAGATGTCTTTTTGACAAAAAAAGAGAATATCCTAACTCAAAACTGTTATTGAATACATTCATTCTGACTCCTGACTCCTGACTCCTGACTCCTAAGAAATAACCTAACTATTTGTAACAAAGATTTATCAAATTGGTATCAGCTATCAACTATTAATTTAATTGCCCTTTAAGGAGGAGTCAGAGTTAAAAGACTTAATAGAATTAAAAGTACAAAATAGGTTTGTTAATCCTCAAACTACTAATTCCTGTTAACGTAGTTCCTCCGGAGGAGGAAAGCTGACCGCTAATGGCTGTTTGCGCAGCATTCCGCAGGAAATGCTTACAAATAATTAGATGAAATAGCCCTGATATTTGCTACATATATTGGTGGATCGGGAGATTGCATAATTACTTGTATTGTCAGCATTTCCTATTTAGTAAAAAAAACACTGTTTTTACCTAAAATCTATCACCTTCTTCAAGGGTGGGTTAATCTTGTTGTGTCTCCCAAAAACCTGCTAATTTTTGAGTATTTTTGATTCCACGCTGCCATAATAATTGTGGTAGATATTTTACTGATAATTTTGGTGCATAATTTTTGACAATCTCAAGAAATGAATTAGGGGGATTATCGGAGACATAAATTTTCCAATAATTTCTTGTTTCAGGCATATTTAATAAATTTAATTTATCGTTACTACTGCCGCTACGCGGAAGTTAAAAGTCAAAAGTATTGATTTGTAATTGTTTAATGAAATTGCGTAAAAAACCCACGGTTTTCACCTACTACCTACTACCTAAAACTTATCACCTTCTATTGCGTAAAAAATCCCACCATTTTCACCTAATATCTACTCCCTAAAACCTACAACCAAAAACCTTCTTCAATCGTAAGCATTTCCTGCGGAATGCTGCGCAAACAGCTATTAGCGGTCAGCTTTTAGCTGTTTCATAGATAATGTTGCTAAGGTCAAGGTCAGTTTTTTTCCAATACTTTATAATTCTCCTTGAATTTTTTAATACTAATTTCTGCTCTCAAGGCAATAAGCTGATAGCTGACGGCTGAATGCTTACCTTCAATAAAATAATTCTTCGTCGATAAATTGTTCTTTGATAAAAGGAACTTTGACAGTAAATATTGAACCTTTATTAACTTCACTCACTACACCAATATCCCCACCCATCATTTTACAAAAGTGACGACTAATAACTAAACCCAAACCAGTACCTCCATATTTCCGTGTAGTTGAATTATCAGCTTGAGTAAATGGTTTAAATAAAACATTCATTTGATTTTCTGATATACCTATACCAGTATCAGCAACACTTAAAATCAACATTTTCTTAGGGGTCAATTCCTCACTTTGAACAGTACAATCTTCATCATTGCTAATAATTTTAACCTTCAAACTAATGTTGCCATTTTCTGTAAACTTCGCTGCATTGCTCAGAAGATTTAAAATCACTTGGCGCATTTTATTAGGGTCAGCTACTATTAATTCCTGATGATCTTCGCAGATAATTTCTAATGTATTACTATTTTGCTCAATTAATGGTTGAATAGTAGCTACGACATTTTCAATTAATGCCATTATCTTGAAACTTTCCAAGTGGACATCCATTTTACCTGCTTCAATTTTTGAAAGGTCGAGAATATCATTTATTATTGTTAATAAATGTCTTCCCGCAGTATGAATATTATCAAGGTCGTGAACAAAGTCTTCATAACCTAAATCCCGAGCATCTTCTAATAAAATTTCACTATAGCCAATAATCGCGTTTAATGGTGTTCGTAATTCATGACTCATATTTGCTAGAAACACACTTTTTGCTCGGTTTGCTGCTTGTGCTTCATCTTTTTCTTGTTTTAAACGTTTATTTTCTTTGAGTTGTCTAACATTTTCTAATGTTTTTTTGATCGTAATTTCTAAATCTTCAAAATCTATAGGTTTAGTCAAGAAATCAAAAGCACCTCTATTCATTGCCGACCTGATTTTTTCCATATCGTCATAAGCAGAAATAATTACTGCTTTAATATCAGGATATTTATCTTGAATATTATCTAATAAAGTTAATCCATCCATTAAAGGCATATTAATATCAGTTAATACGATATCTATCTTCAATTCTTCTGACAATATTTCTAATGCTTCTACACCATTTCTAGCAAAAATAAACTCTAGTTCTTTTTGTTTGATTTTTTTTCTAAAGTTACGGACGATCAGCGATTCAAAATCAGGCTCATCATCTACAACAAGTATTTTTGATGACATAATATTTTAACTAATAAGCCGATTACTTTTAAATTTATAAATTACTGATAATAAATAATCATAAATATTATCAAGCTTCTTATGCAGGTGGAGTGAAGTATCTTATACATCGAATGATGCTTTTTGTGTTGACTTAAGGTGAACTACAAAGGAGTAAACTTTAACTATTACTCTCTGTTCAAGCCCTTTTTCCTAAAGTCCCAAATTTTCACCCAATCTCTCATTCAATTGACAAAAGCTGCAATAAGTTACAATGAGTATGACTTAGGTATCACTTACACACAAACTTTTTGATTTTGAGATAATAATAAAGTCTTTTTTTTCTATTAAATGTTAAACTTCTCCAGAAGCATTGCTTTCTTTTTTACTTATTTTATACCAAATTCAAAATTAGAGCTATACAGCGAGTGTCTGACTAAATATAGTAATAACTATTATATTTTACCAAAAAATAATTTCTATAGTGACTGGAGCAATTTTTAAGCTCATACTAAATCCTGTTTATAAAGCATCCTTTGATGTAGATGGGGAGACAAGTTGTAGGGGAGATGAGGAGAGGTTTGAATCTTACATCCTATAAAATGTCTTTAATAACCGGATTTGGTATTATTTCTATGGAATTGTACCTAGAATTTAATTCAATAATTTTCAGCTAAATTGATATTTCTGGAATACTATCTATACTTAATATTAAGTCAGCAGAAGCAAATGTAGACTGAATATCTACTTCTTTGTCCTGAACTTCTAAAAAATTCTGACAGCGAGTAGTAAATTGACAAGAATGACAATGTTCAATCTTCTGAACTTGAGGAAATTCTTCACCCTTTTCCTGATAATTTTTTAACCAATCATTTAATCGATATAATATTTGCTTTAAATCTCGCTCAGTTTTTTTGTGTGCCTGTTGATTATAAGAAAATTTTAGTTTAGCAGGTAACTTTTGACTTTTTGGTTCGATAAACCAATAGGTCATCGAAACTGCATCTGGCAAATATTTGCTAGTTTCAACTAGAGTGTAAAGATATAAGCGTGTTTGCCAATTTTGAGCTAACTTTGTTTGATTTTGAGGAAAGCTATAAGTTTTCCAATCAAAGATTTGTGCTTGTTGAATATCGGCAATCAATAAATCGTAAATAACCGTCAATATATAATCATTAAAATTAATACTAAGACTATGTTCAGCTTGACGTAAAATTATATTATCTTGAGTTTCAGGATTTAATATTTCTGGTGCTGCTTGAAAAAAAATTTCAAAACAGTACTGCATTTCTTGATTTTCTAACATTAAAGATTCTATTGGTAATCCTAGTTCTCTTTGCTGCATTAATAAGTGAAACTGACTACCCCAATTTAGTCTTTCTTGTTGTGCTGGTGTTGTTGGTACGCTCAGATTATCAAGATAGAGATGTTGAAATTTACGGGGGCAAGTTGTAAGTAGATTCAGGTGTTGTTGAGAGAGTCTATATTTTGCCATTAGTAATATTATGTCCGGTTGAATAGTTATAGGAAGGAGTCAGAAGTCAGGAGTTAGAAATTAGGAATTAGGAAGAAAGAATAGAAAGTTTTCAGGTATAAAGAGGAGAAAGTTTTTTTGTCATTAGACATAGGCGTGAAAAAGATATAGACTTTTTGCGCATAGTAGGCAACAGCTCATCTGACAACAGGGAAGAGATTTTTAGGAAAAAGGTACGAAGAATGATTTAGGGAAGTGAATTTTACAACTCTAGCTGATGTTAAACAAAGGGCAAGTTTATTTTCTGAAGATATAGTCATTCTGAATAAAACTGGAACACTTTTTTAGCTGAAACTCTTTCAAGGTAAGAAACCCTTGTCTCAATCTTAACTGGAATGACTATATCTATTAATTATCTGGAGATGATATAGCGTTTCTCAGTAAGAGTGAGGTACACTCTTATCTTTACTTAACTATTGCCTGTTGCCTATTGCCAGATGAGCTGTTGCCTAAAAGACATCTCCAATAATCAAAAATAAAATCAATTATCATACATAAATCATCAATTATTTCCCCCTACTCCCTACTCCCTATTCCCTCTTTTCTGGAGATGTCTAAAACAAACGAATTTTGTACCTCACGGTTCTTGGTAATTGCTATATCAACTAGTGCAGGATAGCGGAAATAACTGACCAGTTACAAAATCCTAAAACAATTACAAATCAAAAATGATTGACTTTTAAATACTAGACTTTTAACTTCCGCGTAGCGGCACTAGCTATCAGCTTTTAGATCTCTGGGTCAAAGTCCCCTGCAACTATTGCGCAGGATTGTTTAGGAGGGGTTGAAATCCCCTGATAAACTTTAGAAAAATGATCTTGCTGAGTGGTGAGTGCTTTTTTAATTATTAGACTTGTCGCTTTATAAGGTAAAGTATAGAGTTAGTAGGGTGTTTGAAATGGGACAATGTTAGATATGAATCGGGTGCTAAAAGAAGACCGCCTCAGTGCGGGCATTGACTGGACTAAACCGTAAGGTATTCGATGAATTATTACAAGCTTTTTGTGTCCAACTTGAATTGGAAGCGATCGCTCTTTTGCCAAAAACCAAGACTCCGAGCTCTGGGAGGAGGAAGAAAAGCGCGATTGCTACAAGCTTCATACAAGTTATTTTTTATCTTGTTCTACTTTAAGTGCTACCCTACCTTTGATGTGGC
>NZ_JAAHGM010000052.1:0-50953 GCF_010692625.1 Okeania sp. SIO2C2 | reverse complement strand
TCACTAAAGCTTTGAGAAGCACGATCTAGGCTCTGCTTGGTAATCATGCGCAGGATCTGCGCTTTTTCATCGTGGAATAGGTGGTAAATAGAGAAGCTTTCTTCCCCGAAATATTTTCGCTGAATCCGGGTAATTAGTTATCGTATTACTGAGGATTAATGAGTAATGAGTAATGAGTAATGAGTAATATAGTATCCGGATAATTAGTTATTGTATGATGAGAGTCCTCAGTCCTCAGTCCTCAGTCCTCAGCAGGAAGAAAGGATGAGAGTTGGAATTATCTGTGGATATTCCGGCATTTTATGTCTGCATTGAATGGAAGTAGAAAGTGCGATAACTGTATAACCTGATTTTATATTAAATATTGAAGTGTGGATAGAATTATAAGCATATATTATATAACCGGATTCTATATTAAAAGGGGAGGCGCATACCCACAATTTTTCGGTAAGGAAGAAGGAACAGGGAACAGGGAACAGGGAACAGGGAACAGGGAACAGGGAACAGGGAACAGGGAACAGGGAACAGGGAACAGAGAGAAAGGCTATTGAGCAAGAAAAAAACCTAAATTTCCTGTAGATATTCACCCTTGGGTTTACACAAACGATTGCCTTCGGACATGATATAATATTATGTTCGGATAATCAGTTATAAATAAAATTTAAGGACTGACGGTACCAAAGAAATACTTAAATTATCAATACTATTCTCCAATATTTCCTCTTTTTCTCCTTTTTTTCCTCCTGACTCCTGACTTACCCTCCTGGAAGGGGGAGGGGCGAGGGGTGGGTTGACTCCTGACTCCTCACAAAATTTATTTATAAATATTCAACCGTTAGCGTAGCTCCCCCTCCGGGGGAACATGATATAACACCTACCACCTACCACCTAAGAAGTTTATTATCGTTATGTTTACATAAGTTATTTAAGTATTGCCTATCTTTAATAGTCGATATATAATTAAATTTTAATAGTAGTATGAGCAATTTGTCTTAGTTGGTTCTACAGAGAAAACTTAGGAAATATGTCTACTGTCAAAATACGACTAAGGATTCATCATCAAGACCAGCTAATACCGAGGTTGATTTTTTTATGCTCTAAATTCACATTGGCGATCGCTATTGCAGTGTTAACTTTTGTATCTAATAGATGAAGCTATTGGGACTTTGATATTTTTTCCGATGAAAATAGCCAGTCAATCAGATAATTATAGATTTTATAGATTTTTGTAGATTTCTGGGAAGGGTAAATAGAAAAATACCTCAATACCTAAAAAATAGCTTAAACCTAGATATATCAGGAAAGAGGTTAAGAGGCTATCTTTATAATAAACCCCCTATCTTAAAATTCTGCATAACCTTTCCAGTGTGATAATTAATCAAGTAGTATACAACCGAAAAATTGTCAGTATTCTCCTGGAGAAACTACTATCATGTAATCGAAAGGATTTTGTCCTGAAGTCCCTTGATCGTAGCTGAAATAGATTTTTTAGTACTTATTAAGGTGAGGTATTGATATATGCGTTATTGGAGAAACTATCTGGGAGTTATTGCCACTGCTTTAGCCTTAAGTTTCCCTACCTTTGAAGGATTACACCAAGGAGAAAAGTGGAAAATTTCACCTGTATTTGCTCAGGATATTTCTTATAGCAGCTCTAATAATCAATCTGAAATAGGTAGGTTGTTAAAAGAGGGAGAAGAACATTATCAAAATGAGCAATACGAACAGGCATTAGCAAAATTTCAGCAGGTATTAAAACTACGACGAGACAAAGGAGATTTACTTGCAGAAGGTCGTGCTTTATTCTATGTCGGGGCAACTTATGAAAAGCTAGACGAAGGTGAGAAGGCTAAGGATTATTATTGGGAAGTTGTAGGAGTATCTGAAGAAATGGCCGATCAAAAAAATTCTACAAAAACTAACTCTATGTTATGTACAACTCCCAAAGGAAGAGAAAAGTTAGAGGAGGATAACATTCAGATTCAATGTAATTTAGAAAGAGACTCTGGTAGTGTAACTCTTTTATTTGATGAAGATGACAAAAAAGAATCAGAATAACTTAAATAGACATCTCCAGAAAAGAGGGAGTAGGGGTTCAACAATTAATAATTAATAATTAATAATTAACAATTACCTCTCTTTTAAAACTAAGAGGATTGACTTAAAGGAAAAATTTTCTTTATTCTCCTCTTAAAAGGGGATGCTTTAAACCACAATTTTTCGGTAAATAATTAATAATTTATGTAGGATAATTGATTTGATTTTTTATTATTAGAGATGTCTAGTAGACATCTCGACCAAAACAAGGAGTAGGGACGTTGTATGAACGTCTGTACAAAGTAGGCGGAAAGAATTAATGAATAAGAGTACGATAATTAATTTGATTTTTTATGCTCACCAGATGTCTAATAGACTCGCCAATGAATTAATTGAACTAAATAATAGCTTTAGCGATCGCCTATTATTTGGTAATTGCTAAAGCTAAATAAATAAAAAGTATAAAAAGATGTTTAAAAGTAGTGGGAAAAGAATAATTAAAAGACTCATAAATTTTTTTCTAGTCTGCTGCTTGAGTTTAACTTTTTACTTATGCTACGAAACAGTATTTCCTCAAATATTAAATTCTGATCAACCCCAAAATCAGCTAATATCTCAAACTCCACAACAAACTGAAGCAGAAAAATTTTATCAACAAGGCGAACAACTCTACAAAAATGGTAAATATCAGGCAGCTTTAGAAGCTTATCAAAAAGCTTTAGAAATATTCCAATTATTATACAGATTATCAGATAATTCTACTCAATCTCTATCTCTAAAAATAAGTGAAACCCTTCACAGTATTGGAGCCACTTATCAAAAACTAACTGACTATCCCCAAGCATTAGATTATCATCAACAAGCATTAAAAATACGTCGCAAAATTAATGAAAAACAAGGTATTGGTAGTAGTCTAAATAGTATTGGTGCTATTTATTTTCTCCAGGGAAATTATGACCAAGCTTTAAATTACTTGGAGCAAGCTTTAGCAATACGTCAAGAATTAGGAGATTTAGTTAGAGTTGGAGGAACTCAGAATAATATAGCAGCAATTTATCAAAATCAAGCTCAATATTTTCTAGCATTAAAATATTATCAACAAGCTCTACAAACATTCCAGGAATTAGCAAATTTTCAAGGTGAGGCAGCAGTTACTAACAACATCGGCTTAATTTATAAAGAATTAGGTCAGTATGAAAAATCCTTAGAGTGGTATCAAAATGCTCTAGAAATTTATCAAGCAAATAACAATAAAAATGGCGAAGGAAATACAATAAATAATATTGGGCTTACCTATAAATTGCAAAAAAAATATGCTCAAGCATTAACATATTATCAACAAGCTTTAACAGTTAGAGAACAAATAAAAGACAAAGCAGGAATAGGGCAAAGCCTGAATAATATCGGCTTAGTTTATGACCAAAAAGGCGAATATCAAAAAGCATTAGAATATTTGCACCAAGCATTAACAATTTTCCAGGAAATAGGTAATAAAACAGAAGAAGGACATATCCTAGATAGTCTCGGAACAGTTTATAAAAGCCTCAAAGAATATACCCGAGCAGAAGACTACTATCGCCAAGCTTTAACTACTCAAAGAAATGTAGGCGATCGCGCTAGTGAAAGAATAACTTTAAGTAATATTGGAGATTTATTAGTTGCAGAAAAACAGCCGGAAGTAGCAATTATTTTATATAAACACTCTGTAAATGTCACAGAAGAAATTCGGCAAGATTTACAAAATTTTCCTCTAGATAAACGGCAATCCTATGCCGAAAAAATTGCTGATACTTATCGTCGTTTAGCAGATTTATTATTACAGCAAAATAGAGTCACAGAAGCTCAACAGGTTTTGGATTTATTGAAAGTTCAAGAACTAGAAAATTACCTCAACAATGTAGAAGGTAATGAACAAACTTCTGTGGGAATAGAATTATTACCTCAAGAACAAGAAATATTGGATAACTATACCGCTATTCAAGATAAAGCAGTACAACTGAACAAAGAACTCACAGATTTACAGAATATATCACCCACAGATAGGTCGAAAGCTCAACAACAACGTATTACTGACTTAAAAGCAGAAAAACAGCAAATTCAAACAGAATTTCATAACTTGATTTCCAACGAAAATATCGTCAAAATCATACAGGAACTCAAGCAAAAAACTGATGGAGAAAGTATAGATATTACCAATTTAAGTAGATTACAAAATATCCTCAAAATCAAGCAAAATGCTGTACTACTTTATCCCTTAGTTTTGGACGATAGGATAGAATTAATATTAGTGACAAGTCAAGGATTGCCAATACATCGTTCAGTTCCGATTAACAAAACACAGTTAAAAAATGCAATTATTGACTTTAGAGGAGCTTTGACATATCCTAGAAATATAATTAGTGATCAGATAGTACACACAACAGGTCAACAGTTATACAAATGGTTAATAGAACCTTTAGAGACAGAGCTATTTTTAGCGAAAACTAAAACTATTATTTATGCTCCTGATGGTTTATTACGTTATATTCCAATAGCAGCTTTATACGATGGAAAAAAATGGTTAATAGAAAGGTTAAACATCAACAATATTACCGCAGCAAGTCTGACTAATTTTAACAGTAAACCTCTAGGTAAACTCCGAGTATTAGCCGCAGCTTTTAGTCAAGGAAATTATAAATTTCTTGTAGGTTCTAGAGAATTTAGATTCTCAGGATTAAAATTTGCCGGAGAAGAAGTAGAGACCTTAGCCAAAATAATTCCTAATACGACAAAACTACTGAATGAAGCCTTCAATTGGAATGAAATTATTTCACAGGTTAATAAGTATAATATTCTACATTTTGCTACCCATGCAGATTTTGTCAATGGGCAACCAGAAGATTCTTTTATTTTATTTGGTGATGGTAGTCGTTTAACTTTGCGGGATATTACCAACTTATCTTTACCTAATATTAATTTAGCAGTTTTGAGTGCTTGTCGAACAGGAGTAGGTGGTATTTTAAAAGATGGTTCAGAAATATTAGGGTTGGGTTATCAAATGCAACGTGCAGGGGTAAAAACATCTCTGGCAAGTTTGTGGCAAGTTGACGATCTAGGAACGCAAGTACTGATGATTAATTTTTATCGAGCATTGAAAACAGGCAATATGACAAAAGCAGAAGCATTGCGAAAAGCACAACTAGCTTTGATAAATGGGAGTATTAATGAAGAAGAGTCAAAAAGGTTGAGGCATCCTTATTATTGGGCGCCATTTATTTTAATAGGAGATGGGTTGTAGCAGAAGGAAGAAGGAGGAAGGAAGAAGGAAGAAGGAGGAAGGAAGAGGGGAGTTTGGGGAGTGTGGGAGGTGTGATACCAATTTGATAAATGTTTGCTACATTTTCTTGAGTAGGGGAGTATGGGAGAGGTAAAAATAAGAATAATTAACAATAACTAGCTAATAATTATCAAAAAAAATATTCAGTCTTTATTAATTACTTAATAATTGAAGTGTCACCTAAATATAGCATTCTTTTTTCAAATTGGTATAACGCAGGATTTTGGCGATTACGTCGCTGTCGCTCGTAATGACACAATTACGTTACCTTTGCGTAAGTCCTATTAATTAACTGCTCATTATTTCTCAAATTAATTTATTAGTTAATAGCGATGAAAAATGAGCAGTGATTTATATTAATATTGATTGCTAAATAAAACCTTAAACATCGATAGTTTCTAATTTAGCCCAAGTTTGACTACCAACAATTCCATCAACAGTTAAACCATAATACTTTTGAAATTTTTTCACAGATTCTTCGGTTGCTACACCGAATATTCCATCAACTACTAGAGAACCAAATCCAATACCATTTAACCGTCTTTGTAGATATTCTACATCTTTACCTTTACTACTAAAACGCAGAACGGGACGATAATTTGTATCAATTTCGGACGCAATTGTATCTACTACTGCCCAAGTTTGGGAACCAACAATTCCATCAATGGTTAAACTATATTGTTTTTGAAAAGCCATTACAGCTTCCTTTGTAAAATTACCAAATACTCCATCAACTACTAAACTCTTATCAGCAACAGTTGCATTCAAAACTACTTGTAAATCCTTTACATCTTGACCCGTACTACCAAGGCTAACAGTGAGACGAGTGCTGGTGGTTTGAGTTGTATTAGTCATAATTTTCTCCTTGTTTTGTGGATTAATTTAATCGTTGTTTTGTTCAACAATTTAAGTATCATTCAATTTCAAGATAAAATCATTGACAGTTACAGACAAAGCCTGTTGTTATTTTTGACAATTAATCATTGCACTTTTCTGTAGTAAATAAAAAAATAATCAAAATCAAACCCCAACTTAATTTTTCATAAGTCAGGGTTACACTTAATAACTACTCATATTACACTTCACATTAAACGAAGCCTTATCTATTTATGAAATACTCTCCTTTGGAGAAGGCGATCGCTGCTCTAACAAAAAATTATACTGTGGGAGCTTGGAGGTGAAGATTATTAGTCATCAGTAGGTTATATCATGTCCGGATAATTAGTGATAAAAAAACTTTCTCTTTCTGCTCCTGTTCTTCTTCTTTCTTCTTTCTTCTTTCTTCCCTCCTGACTCCTGAGGACTGAGGACTGACTCCTCCGTAGTTATTTATTTGTCACTGTTCAACCGGACATGATATTAGTTATTAGTTTCCACTAGGATATTACGATACAGTTTGACACTTTTGACCCCGTTGTTACGGTAGGTCACGCCGATGCCAGTAATTACCTTACCATTATTACTACCGGGATTAAACTCAGACTCATAGCCGCTATCAGGATCTGTTTCGTTTTGCCTATTAAAAGCAATTGACTGTAAGTTGTTGTCAAGATAATTGTATGTGGAGCTAGCAGGGGTAAGTTCTTGGTAGTGAAGCACCATTTGGCTGAAATCCTTGTCTTTTCCCGTCAACCCAATGCCTGTCAGTACACACCCAGCTGGGACTTCCCCTATGGTTTCGTAATCCTCCTTGTTATAAGTATCAACATTTCCAAACACCTCCCAAATACGCTCGCCCGTAGACATATTAAGGTAGCACACAGCAATACGAGAGAAGTCACCCTTACTGTTGTTAACCTTACCTGCAAAGCCGACTACTACGCGGCCATCGTCAGACTTGCCTGAGTCTAATTCTAAATTACTTGTATCGCCTTTGCTCCACTCTTCCTGATCTTCAGATTTGGTACTGGTAGTTAGCTTAGTTGTACTAGGCTCCTCAACACCATCAAGAACAGCTTGGATGGCTGCGTCGATTTCAGTTTTGCGAACGTCGTCATCGACCACTAACTCCGAAATCCGCTTCAGGGAGTCAGAGGTAAAGTCCACGAGGACGAAATTACCAGAAACCGTTGCAGACCAAGCCTCATACCCCTGCCTCAAAGTTTCGGGAGCGCCACCGATGCACCAAAATTCAGCATTAGAGTCACTGTTCGATTCCGAACTGTAGGTCTCGTGAGAACCAGAAATTTTTGCCGAGTAGTTTGCATAGTTTGTCCTTACTTTCGTTTCTAATTCCCCTCTATTGCTATTACTGAATTTTGAGAAGCTTTGACTATAAGACAAACGACCGCCGAAAAGAGCCTCGTACAGAAAGTGAGTGCCGTATTTTTCCACTAACTCCTTGGCAGTCATGTCGTAGGTGCTGCCATTAGTCTTGTTGTAGACGTCATTCTTGAAATTCTGATCGAGATTATTCAGCGCATAATCGAGATCCAAAGTCAACTTGTAGGAGTGGAGATAGCTGGATTTTTCAAAGTGATAGAAGTAGCTGCTGCTGGTGTAGGATGCGGAATATTTAGCCGAAACTTCGGCGCTAAACAGACCATAGGAACCCTTCAGGTTCGCATCAATCGACATTTTGGTATGCAACTCTTCAGTACTTTCGGAAAAAGATTCTACAACACGAGTGAAGCCTAACACGACAGGAGTGCCTATGGCATCCTTAGGGTAAGAATATTCCCGATCTTGAATCGTGATTACTGCATCTGCTTCGGGCAAATCAAACAGTCGCTGGGCGGTATTGACGGAGTTACCGCGGGCATAGTAACCGTAGATGTCGTAGGTACAGCCAAGATAGTGTATGCCAGTTAGATTGTTAGCCATGTGTTTCTCCAAAATTTTGAATTTTCAAATTGTTGTTTGCTTTCAACAATTTCAGTATCATTCAATTTCAAGGAGAAATCATTGACAGTTACGGACAAACCAGATGGTAACTTCTGACCATTAGTCATTGCACTTTTCGGCAATTCTCCCACCTTCCAAGAGAGGTCGCAAATTACACCTCCCTTGGGTAAAGACTCCCGACGAAATTCTCCTCCCAATCTTTTCGCTAATAAATAGCTGTGCTTTGTACCTTGTTGCTCCTTTCCTGGCTTTAAACCACACCCATTATCCTGTACCTTAAGAATATAATTACCTTCACGTTTTTCCCCCGTAACCACAATTCTAGTTACACCACGAGCGTGTTTACCAACATTACACAAAGATTCCTCCAACCATAAACACAAGTCGCGTTTCATGTCCAAGGTTAAGGAAAATTGAGTAATAGGCGCAAAATTCCGTACTTTGACTCGAATAGTTTGGAAGCAAGGAAGATTGCGTTTAAGGGTTAGGGAATATACTTCGTGAAGTAAATTATGCAAGGGAAGTTTTAGGTCGATAGAGGTTCCTTCCCCCAAGCGAAGAAAATTTTCAGAATTAGCAGATTCTAAAGTTTCTGGTGAAATTACTTGCTTGTTAATTGTATTATTTTTATCCGTAAGACTGTGTCCTACTGCGCGAATTTCAGTATTGAGTTCTTTCAAACGTTGTAAAAATTCTGTTTGAGATATCTGCTGGGTTTGCACATCTCTTTGCAGTAATGCTAGGGTTTGCAGTGGTCCATTATGAATTTGGGTAAAAGCTTGCTCCAAAGCATTTTGGCGAATACTCTGCCGTTCTCTGATTTGAGCATAGTACTGGAGACGTTCGACATACAAGCTTTTCACCATTGACTGGAGACGATTATGCAAAAAAATCAGTGCAGTTTGCACCCCCATTACTGCTCCGAAGGACATGAGTAAATCTAGTCCTCGTAGGGAGTATAGTTCTTCTGGGTTAAAAATAAAGTAGGTCAAAATAGGTCCAGCAACACCTATCCAGAGCAGTATAGTTGCCAAGAACAATCGTTGAGGACGCAGAGTTATCAACATAAACGTCATCAACATCAACGATATTGAGGATATCGGTGGTAAATTATCTACAAGACTAATTTTGGATGAGCTAAACGCCATCAGAGAGTGAAACCAACAAGGCATCACAATAAACATTACACCCTGAAGTATACCCAAATTTATTACTTGTTGCAAGCTCTCGGGTTTTGTATAAAGACGTATCAGTAATATTAAAGATGTAATTGCGAATAGAGGAGGATTAATTAGATGAAGCGGGTAGATATTGGGTTGCAATCTATGGACAATAGTGGCAATAGTAGCACTCACAAATGTTAAAATCAAAACAGCTAGAATCACTCGACGCTTTAGTTTACTTTGGGGATATAAAATAGTAGACATAATAGAGTTGTTGGGAAATAACTGAGGTTGGGAAAAACGAAAATGAAAACAGATATCTTTTGTTAGTAATTTAATTATTTATGCTGCTATCAGGTATAAGTTCCACGGGTCCGGTTGCTGTTAACATTCATTTGTCATCATTTGTAATCTCAATCTTGTTTCATTACAAACAATCCTAACTAAGGTTTATTTGCAGTAACAAAAATGGTATTTAATTTCAAGTCGAATGTTAAATAAAACTATCTCTGGAAATTTTCTATAACCAATGTGCATTTCTAATCACTTCAAAACAAAAATCCAATTTTTCTGGCAAATTATTCACAAAAGAGGTAGTCCTGCATGGTAATGGTGAAGATATATCTTTTTAATTTTTCCCCATCTCCCCATCTCCCCACACTCTCTCTACTATTAGACATCTCCAAAAATCAAAAATCGAAAATTAAATCAATTATCACACAGAAATTATCAATTCTTTCTCCCTACTGCCTACTGCCTACTCCCTCTTTTCTGGAGATGTCTATTGGAGATGTCTAATAATCAATCTAGTAAACCTTTTTCCCGCGCACGGATTTGTGTTAAAGCTCGAATGTTTTTTCCAGGTTCAGGATAAATTCCCAATACATCCTGAATTTTTGACCAGTAGTGACGAATCATACGTTCTGACTTATACATTGATTGAGCAATAGCTTTATCTTGCAAACCTTCTTCAAAAGCAAGTCGCAACACTTCCAACCACTCGGGTTTAACTTCCAAATCAGTTTGTAAATCCTTAGTATGAGTAAGTCCTTGCATTGACCATTCCATCCGAGTTAAAAAAGTTTCTACAGTTTCACTTTTATCAGCAATTGTAAATCCTCCTTGATGGGCATCAATTTCAGGTATGAGGCGAACTAATGCTTTGATGCTACTACTTTGTACCATTAAGTTAAGTTGCGGATAATCTTGCATTAATTGCTTGAGTAACCCCAATCCATGCTCTATTTGGGCGGTTGTTCCTGATTCCTGAGGAATAGACAAATCGGCGATCGCTAAATCGGGAGAATGTAGAGCAACTTCTGTAAGAGCTTCTTGCGCGGTTTGAGCTGAGAATATTTGGGCATCCCCAAAGCGATCGCTTACCAAACTAATGGTTCCATTTAACAGTAAGCGATGGTCATCAATAATGAGAATTTTTGGTTGTTGAATATTCATTTTGAGTAAAATCAATTACACCGTTTATTGTAGCTCGTCATGCCTACACCAGCTTGTTTAGCCATAATGAGAGTTGTTACCTGTTGCCTATTCCCTATTTCCTATTCCCTGTTCTCTGCTATAAAAGATAAAGGATTACTTTTATTAAAAGCAAAATCCAGAATGCCCCGATCGCAATGTTTGTACAGTAAATTCCCCTGACTATCAAATAGAAAAGTAGCACCTCTTTGAGTCAAATAAGCAGAATTAGGTACATAAGTTGACCAATGACTTAGAACTTCAGTCATATTTCTTAACCTCAGTGTTGCTAGTTCAAAAGGACGTTGAAAACCTGTTCCACCCGCCATCTTAAAAAATGAACCCTTTAGGGGTGGTAAAGGTTTAGCATGGATGACTTCATCATCACCAATCAATTGAGGTGCTTTTTTATCCCCTAGATAACCTCTAAACACCTCCCCTAAAGTACCAGGACTACCAATACCTGCACACATCAACATTAAATTGACCCAAGCACTTTGACCTGTAGTTAATAAAGGGAATTTAAAAGTTAATCCCTGATATAGCTTTAATTCCTGATGCAATTGAGCATCTGGGTCAACAAACAGACATTCTGTCGGAAACCCAGTATATTCACAAAATTTCAAACCAGAAGCGCGATCGCCAATCCCAATTGCCCTTATTGTCACCCCTTGATCTCGCAACTTAGCAGATTCTCGTTGTAACCACCAAGCATATTCTAGGTTATCAAAATCACCCAATTGTGACCAAATTAAAACTAAAAGACGATTAACATTTTCACAACCACTGAGGATAGGTGAAATTTCGCCATCACTAATTCTGAGAGGTTGACTTTGCTTTAGGGTCTGGTAGATATTCATAAGACAAATAATAAAAAATCAAATCAATTATCGCACAGAAATTATCAATTATTTCCCCCTATTCTGTAGGGACGTTGCATGCAACGTCCCTACTTCCTCTTTTCCTCAGAAATAATATAAAATAAATACATAGACTAATATAGCAATGTGCGCTGGCTTATGTACAAATTGCAGGAACTGTCCAATAGCTAAAATCTTATATTGTAAGCTTTTTATTCCCCTCCTGGGAGGGGTTAGGGGTGGGTTGCCTGTTGCCTGCGCGCAGCGCTATATCTTGCTTACCAAAAAAAGATAATAACCATGAGTATCAAAGATAATGCACAAGGACCTCGCAATATTAGAATTGGCAATATATTATTATTGCTAGCAGGTATATTCCTCTTTATAAACCTAGTATTTCCTAATTTATTCGGTCCTCAAATTCCTCGCGTTCCTTACAGCTTATTTATTAACCAAGTAGAAGACGGCAAAGTAGCACGAGCTTCTGTTGGTCAAGAACAAATTCGTTACCAACTTAAAGAAACAGCAGAACAACCAGGACAGGTATTTTCAACTACCCCAATATTCGACCTAGAATTACCAAAACGTCTAGAACAAAAAGGAGTAGAATTTGCTGCTCCGCCTCCTTCTAATAATTTTTTTGGTAATATCTTGAGTTGGGTAATTCCTCCGCTAATTTTTGTCGCTATCTGGCAATTTTTTATTGGTCGTCGTGCAGGTGGTATGGGCGGTCCCCAAGGGGCACTTTCGATTACAAAAAGTAAGGCAAAAGTTTACGTCGAAGGTGAGTCTACGAAAGTAACTTTTAACAATGTGGCAGGAGTTGAAGAAGCAAAAACAGAATTAGAAGAAGTTGTGGAATTTCTTAAGTCTCCCGAACGTTTTACTAATATCGGCGCACGCATTCCCAAAGGTGTATTATTAGTTGGACCTCCAGGAACTGGTAAAACTCTATTAGCAAAAGCAGTTGCAGGAGAAGCAGGAGTAGCATTTTTCAGTATCTCCGGTTCCGAATTTGTCGAATTATTTGTGGGTGCAGGTGCAGCACGGGTGCGAGACTTATTTGAACAAGCAAAGCAAAAAGCACCTTGTATTATTTTTATTGACGAACTTGATGCTATTGGAAAATCTCGTGCCAGTGGCGGTTTTTATGGTGGTAACGACGAACGGGAACAAACTCTCAACCAGTTATTAACTGAAATGGATGGCTTTGCTGCTGCCGAGTCAACAGTTATTGTTTTAGCTGCTACTAACCGCCCCGAAACCTTAGACCCTGCTTTATTGCGACCAGGAAGATTTGACCGTCAGGTTTTGGTAGACCGTCCAGATTTACCCGGTCGTCTGAAAATATTAGAAATTTATGCTGCCAAAGTTAAGTTGGCAGATAATATAGATTTAAAGGCGATCGCTACTCGTACTCCTGGTTTTGTCGGTGCGGACTTAGCTAACCTGGTTAATGAAGCAGCATTATTAGCAGCGCGTAACAGAAGAGAAAAGGTTTCTCAGGAAGATTTTGCTGAAGCGATCGAACGCATTGTGGCAGGTTTGGAAAAGAAAAGTCGTCTTCTCAGTGATAAAGAGAAAAAGATTGTTGCTTACCATGAAGTGGGTCACGCTTTAGTTGGTGCATTGATGCCTGGCAGTGGTAGGGTAGAGAAAATTTCTATTGTTCCTCGAGGAATGGCAGCTTTGGGTTATACTTTGCAACTACCTACTGAGGATAAATTTTTAAGAGATGAGGCGGAACTTCGCGGACAAATTGCAATTTTATTGGGGGGTCGTTCGGCGGAAGAAATTGTCTTTGGTAGTATTACTACTGGTGCTGCGAATGATTTGCAGCGCGCGACTGACCTAGCAGAGCAAATGGTGACAACTTATGGTATGAGTAAAATATTGGGTCCTTTAGCTTATGAGAAGGGTCAACAGAATAATTTTCTCGGTCAAGGTGGAATGAACCCGCGTCGCATGGTGAGTGATGAGACTGCTAAAGCTATTGATGATGAGGTGAAAGAAATTGTGGAAACTGCCCATCAACAAGCGTTAGATATTCTCAATCATAATCGAGATTTGTTGGAAACAATTTCTCAACAGCTTTTGGATATAGAGGTAATTGAGGGAGGAAAATTACAAGAGTTATTGCAGCAAGTTCAAGCTGCGGAAACTGCAAAAATTCCTTCTGAAGTGGGATAATCTTATGTCTGGTAGCATTGGTGTAATTAGATAAAGAGTGTGGGAAGATGGGGGAGTGGGGGAGATGGAAGCATTTTTCTACTTGCTTGGTGCGCTACCTGGTGCGCCGTGCGATGGCGCGGGGTCGCATCCGCTTTTTCCTCTATTCTATTTCTGAATCTCCTGATTTCACCAGGACTGAGGAATGAGAACGGTAGTCAAAAGCACATACCGCGTGCAAAGATACCAAATGGCTTTTATACAGCGCTTTTGCTGATTGATGAACCACATCGTCATCAGCAAAAGCGCTGTAGGGGCGAATGGCCATTAGCTAGCGCACAACGACGTTAACGTCCCTACTGTGGGCTACTGATAACTGATATTATGTCCGGTAGCATCAGAGCGTGTATACAATTAAGTTTCAATTGAAAGAAACCCTTGAGCATAGCAGCATAGCTGCCCTCTGCCTTCCTTCCACCGCGGAGATGATATGAAATGACTTTCGCCTCTACTGACTCCTGAAATATCATACATTTATTCAACAACGCCAATTTTTTTCAATCAAAACTATAATAGCTCATCTGGGTAAATTCCTCTTTCTCTAAGTAGGGCTTGCTGATTAAATCTAAAAGTATTTACATATAAAGGTTTTAGCCTTTTTTTTGTCGAATTGCAGTGCCTGGTTTTCAGCTCTTCACGCTAAAAAAGTTAGTATTTTAGGCTCATAGTTGGGCAGAAAAATCAAGGGACAAAACTTAGCTCCTATCTCCTCTAAATTCCCATTTCTCCTGTCTTCCCCTCCTGGGAGGGGTTGGGGGTGGGTTGTCTCCTGTCTCCTACCCCAGCAAAAAGACTTTTTTCAGCAAACCCTAAGTATTGCTGCCAGTCTGTCAGCTCGTTGCTTTTCTTGTTCAGCTCGTTGATATTCCTGCTCTCTAAGTCGCTCTAATTCTATCGATGTCAGGAACTTACGTCCATCAGGTCGATATATTTCTAAGGTCTTTTCTGTGATTTGAAAACGAATATGCAAACGTGGACTGACCCAACCATCAATTTTTTCAATTGTTTCTAAGCGATCGCTTTGAGGAGAAGCAGTATTATCCACTCTAATTAAACCTGTAAAATCTATTTTATCGGGGTCATAAATATAATATTCTTCGGCTCCATGCTGTTGATAAAATAGCAATTTTTTATTCATTTCTTTCAGACGGTTGCCCGGCGATAATATTTCAAATACCACCTGGGGAGCAATATTTTTTTCCTCCCATTGTTTATAAGAATCCCTATCTCCTTTTGGTCTACCAAATACAACCATAATATCAGGATCAGTCCGAATTTTATTATTTCCTACCACTGGATACCAGAGGAAATCTCCAGCGACAAAAACATCAGCAACCTCAGCAAATAAAATTTCTAAATTTTCTTTGATAGTTACAATCCAGCGAAATTGTTTTGTATTATCTGCTATTGGTTGACCATCACTTTCTGGATCAATAATATCATGTCCGTTGGTATCGTTTGTGTAAAAGTTAGCGTGGATATCTACAGGAAATTTAAGTTTTTTTCTTGCTCAATTGCCTTCCTGTTTGTTGCCTTCCGGAGCTGTTGCCAGATGAGCTGTTGCCTACCTTTGCTATACAATACCGATGCTACCGGACATGATATAATTTCTGGTTTAGTCTCATTTGTTAGCTCTTGTACCATACTTTTTATTATGAGTTTTTGGCTGATAAAATATTATATGAAATCTCAAAATAATCCTACAAATAATTTCTCTGCTGAAAAGACTTTACCTAGAAATGTCGATTTGAAAAAAACTGAGTTTGACTATAACTAAATAATATATAGGCTATGACTACTGACTACTTGAAACAGCTTAAGTATTTGTAGCAAAAATTTTAGTATTTCATATTAGACCAAGTTTGGTTGGCAAAAAAGATTTTTAATTGTTATCTGTTCCCTGTTATCTTAATTAATTAGCAAAAACTCTATATTTTATATTATAATAAAGTGTTAGTCTCAATTGAATAAGGAAAAAGGAAAAAATGGATGGGGATACTGAAAAGTTGTCGCTCCAATGGATCAAATTCCAACAAACTTGCAGACACCACTTATGAGGTTTAGGGTATTAAACCCATAAAAAAAAGATAAACGTTCAATTTTTGATGATTTGAATATACACATGACTTACGCATGAGGTACGAAAAACTAGGATTTGAGATTGCTTTCCGTTCCGGACTGCTGCCCAAACCCTGACGGTCGCAATGAGGAAAATAAGTTGCAGGTGCGTAAGTCCTGATACAGTTCACAATTATATCCCAATAAATATGAGTCTTAAAAAGAAACCAAAAAATCCTAATAAGCGTCAGATAGGCAGTGCATTATTAATTTTGGCAGGTCTGTTATTAACAGCATATTTATTAGTGCCACGTCGTAAACCTCCTCGTGTTCCTTATAGTGTCTTTATTCAACAGGTAGAAAACGGACAAGTAGTTGGAGTTCAAGTAGATGAAGAAAAAATTTTATATCGTCTCAAAGGAGAAGAGAACAAACCCGGACCTTTACTTACTACTACTCCAATAAATGACTCCCAACTACTTCAGCGTTTAGAAGATAATAAAGTTTTATTTCAAGCTGCACCACCTCAAAGTCGTTGGGTTGCTATTCTTTTAAACTGGGTAATTCCGCCTATTATATTAGTATTAGCATTTCAGTTTTTTATGAATCGTGGTTCTCAAGGTGCTCTGTCAATGAGTAAGAATAAAGCTAAAGTTTATGTCGAAGGAGAATCAGATAAAATTACCTTTGCTGATATTGCTGGAGTAGAAGAAGCAAAGACAGAATTAACAGAAATTGTAGACTTCTTAAAATCACCTCAAAAGTTCACTGAAATTGGAGCCAGAATTCCTAAAGGTTTATTATTAGTCGGACCTCCTGGAACAGGTAAAACTTTATTAGCAAAAGCAGTGGCAGGAGAAGCAGGAGTACCTTTTTTTAGTATATCTGGTTCGGAATTTGTAGAGTTATTTGTTGGTACTGGTGCTGCTAGAGTTCGTGACTTATTTAAAGAGGCAAAAAAGAAAGCTCCTTGTATTATTTTCATTGATGAAATAGATGCAATTGGGAAGTCAAGAACCAGTGGAAATTTTCACAGTGGCGGTAATGATGAACGAGAACAAACTCTCAATCAATTGTTAACAGAAATGGATGGTTTTGGTGCTGGAGATTTAACAGTTATTATCTTAGCTGCTACTAACCGCCCAGAAGCTTTAGATGCTGCTTTATTACGTCCGGGAAGATTTGATAGACAAGTATTAGTAGACCGCCCTGACTTATCTGGTCGTGAAGCAATTTTAAATATTTATGGCAAAAAAGTTAAATTAGGAGAAGATGTAGATTTACATAAAATAGCAGTGAGAACTTCTGGTTTTGGCGGTGCAGATTTAGCTAATCTTGTTAATGAAGCTGCTTTATTAGCTGCTAGAAATCAAAGGCAAACTGTGGCACAAAAAGACTTTGCTGAAGCTATTGAAAGAGTAATTGCTGGTTTAGAAAAAAGAAGTAGAGTTTTGAGTGATCGCGAAAAGAAAATAGTAGCTTATCACGAGGTTGGTCATGCTTTAGTTGGGGCGATAATGCCTGGTAGTGGTAAGGTGGAAAAAATCTCAATTGTACCAAGAGGAATGGCAGCATTAGGTTATACTTTGCAACTTCCCACTGAGGATAGATTTTTAAAAGATGAGGGGGAACTTCGGGGACAAATTGCTACTTTTTTAGGAGGACGTGCAGCGGAGGAAATTATATTTGGAAATATTACTACTGGAGCTTCTGGAGATTTACAAAAAGCCACTGATTTTGCCGAACAAATGGTAACAACTTATGGCATGAGTAAAGTATTAGGACCTTTAGCTTATGAACGGAGTGGCAAAGGAGGGTTTTTGGCGAATGGCGGGATTAATTCCCGTCGTTTATTGAGTGAAAAAACTGCTGAAGCTATTGATAATGAAGTGAAGGAAATTGTAGAGAAAGCTCATCAACAAGCTTTAGATATTTTGAACCATAATCGAGATTTGTTGGAAAAGATTTCTCAGCAAATTTTAGCACAAGAAGTGATAGAAGGTGAGGAGTTATATAAGTTATTAGACCAGGCGCGATCGCCTTGGGAAAAGCAGCTTCATTTGAGCTAAGTAAAATTCTTAATGACAGGAATATTAAAGAGGAGATAGAAGCTTGATTTTTGATAAATTGGGCTTTTATACTCATGTTATTTAGTTTCGCAAAACTACCAGAAGGAAAAAAGAATGAACTATTTCAGATATCTCGATATTGTGGCACAACTGTTCATAAATATCTGGGTAGTCCTAAAATAGTACACATATCAGAACTATTCCCTACTACTTATGTAGATAAATTGTCTAGATTTTAAATATATCTGTTTAGTAGGATTTAATAAATATTTTGACATTTCTCCTACTAGGTTAATTTTCACTTCCTGCCAAAAATTTTTCAACCTTATAATTTTTCAGAATTATGACAATAGAAATTATAAGATTTATTTTTGTATAACAAGGGCAATGAATACTTAGTTTCTGAGTTAACAATTGCACAATTAGTGTTATATTTTTTCATCAACTCCAACATAGCCTCTTGAACCAGAGAATTATACCCCGAATCTAATTTTCTAGACATGGCTCCCAAGCTTTGACTCTCTCCTGCCAGAATTTTAGGTATTTCTTCATCTATTACACCGTTACTTAAACTATTAAGACGATCATACCATTCAGCAATTCCTGGTGCAGTTTGGGGCAAAAACTTGTACTTAGCAATAGTTCCCCGCTCAGTTTGCCAAGATAAAGATAATAAACTACCTGGAGGAGAAACAATCACTGCATCATCTGGAGTATGCTGTCTAATCCAAGTATAGAGTTCTTGCTTATCTTGACTTATACCTATATAGTTTTCTGGAAACTGAAATACTTGTCTAGCCCCTACCTGAAACTCCCAAAACCAACCACAAAAGATTATGGTTAAAATTACCAAGCTGAAAGTTCGGAAATGGTTAGCACTACCACCTGAAAAAGTATCTTCCAAAGCACAAAGCATGAACATATAGGTACTCAACGGCAATATAGCATCCCCTAACCGAAATGGGTAATATTGAAGCAAAGACCCCGTTTGATCCCACGGGGCGATCGCTAACCCCAGGAGGAAAGGAATCATACTCAAAACTGCAAAACCGATAAGTTTCAAGCGAGCATTAATGACTACTATGGGTTGGGTTGTTTTAGCGGTACTTATGTAAGCTACCATGCCAAATATCAGCAGATAGCTCAGTAGCACTAGCCACCAATTATTAGGCCAAGAAGCAGGGTTTAAATGATGTGGCAGGCGAACAAAAACATAAATTTCGGATGAATTGATGGAACTCTCTGAAGATGAGCCAAATAACTTTTGAAACACAGCAGGAAAGGCAAAAATTCCTCCCAAGCTATAAAACAGGATAACCCGTATCCCTTGACGTAACCAGGAACCTAGAGTCGAAATATTTTCAAACAAAATATAACCAAAAAATGCTAGAAAACTATAACCCCCAACAAGAACATGAAAGGAGGTAGCTACTCCAAGAAATAAACCACACAAACTATACTGGTTATTTAAAAATTTGCTCAGACCAATTAAAACAAATCCATAGGCAATAGCTTTTGCTTCTAGGTCAGGAATCATAAATTCATTGGCAGCAATACTGAAAGGGCGATTATTAAGAATTATAAGTATGTAGAAAGATACTGCTAGTAAAGCATAACGATCAAAATTAGCTTGAGGAGATAAAGGTTTCCGCCAGAGTTTCAGTAAGAAAATACTACAAATAATCATTGCAGCTAGTATGATTAATCCCACGTTATGGCTAGGAAAGAAAATCGGAAATAATTGCTTGGCAAGTGGGCGGAATTGATAAAGAAACCAAAACGAGAGACTCAGTAATATGGAATGTAAACTCATGCCTAAACTTAGACTCATTGTGGCAAAACCATAACTAACTAGGCTATAGATTACTATCCGCCCCACAATACCACCCCAGACAAAACCTAACAGATTTAATATCGTGCCGAATATTAACTGAAAGAGCAGGCGATAGCCAGGAGGCTGATTAAGATACCAATCTTGAGGAATCCAGTCTGGATTTGTAAATTGTCTGGCCAAGGGTAAAACATCTACTTCGTTTGATGTTACTTTCATAATGTTACCGAACATTAAGGCTAGACAAAGAAAAAAGAAAATAACTATTGTTCGACTTATCTGGGGCTGAGTCATTACTGAAAATAATGAAGAACGCTTGACTAAATGTGGATTCATGGCGTAGTTTATATTGATTAACTTGCTATATTTCTAATTTTTTCTTCTGTTTCCCAACTGGAAATGATACCACCATATAGTGTAGTTTTATTTGATTTTTTATATTATATCATTATTTTAAATTATCAAGTAATCTAATTCTTGGAGTAAATCCGCTTCTTAAGCCATTCTTATCTATATACAACAGGTTATGTTCATAATAAACTATTGAATCAATTCCCGTAAAGTGGTTTTAAAGTATGATATATCTAAAAAATATTAAAAAAGTCAAAAATAGTATAAACTAGGAAAATAGATTTAACACAAAAAGTATATGGTCAATAACTAGCAAATAGTTATAGAGTTGACTATTCCTGATTACTGTTAAATCACAATTAACAAATACTCAAATTAAGGCAACTATTAATGACTACAACAAATAAACCACATTCGCTGTTAACAGTACCAACCGGTTTATTGCAAATTCCGACTGTAGCAAAAAATACTACAGAACTGAGTAGCCAAGATATTAAACTTTCGTTAGTGATTCCAACATATAAGGAAAGCGAAAACATACCTACGATAGTCCAGAAATTAACTCAATTACTTGATGATGTAATTCCCAGTGTTTACGAATTGATTGTTGTAGATGACAATAGTTCCGACCTAACCTGGGAGGTGGCTCAGAATATGACACCAGAATATCCTCAGCTTCAGGTAATGCGTAGGGAAAAAGAACGGGGACTTTCTACAGCAGTGATTCGTGGTTGGCAGGCGGCCAGAGGAAAAATATTGGGAGTCATCGATGCAGACTTACAGCATCCTCCAGAAACTCTGTTAAAACTATTGGCTGAAATGGAGCAAGGTGCTGATTTAGCAGTAGCTAGTCGTCATGTTGGGGAAGGAGGTGTCAGTGAGTGGAGTTTAATTAGACGATTTTTGTCTCGTGGGGCTCAAGTTTTAGGGTTAATAATTTTACCTGGAGTAGTGGGGCGAGTTTCTGACCCCATGAGTGGCTATTTTATGGTGCGCCGGGAGGCGATCGCAGGCAAAACCCTCAGTCCAGTTGGGTACAAAATTTTGATTGAGGTTTTAGGTCGAGGTAACGTTCGTTGGGTAGGAGAAGTGGGCTATGTGTTCCAGGAACGTCTGGAAGGAGAGAGCAAAGTTACCTGGAAACAATATATAGAATATCTGCAACATCTTCTAACTTTAAGGTTAGCCAAATGGCCTGTTGGACGATTTATTCGTTTTGGTACAGTTGGCTTTAGTGGGGTGTTTGTGGATATGACAGTGTTTTATTTATTGCGCGAGGCGGTGGGTTTGGGCTTAACTAGCAGTGCCATATTATCTGCAGAGGCAGGAATTATCAATAATTTTCTGTGGAATGACTTATGGACTTTTGGTGATATCTCCCGTTCGCAACGTGGTTGGCGGAAAAGGGTTAAAAGGTTATTAAAATTCAACTTAATTTGTCTGACTGGCTTGATTTTTAATGTGTTAATTATCAACTTACTATTTAATCTTCTTGGAGTTAATGAATATATTGCTAAGTTAATAGCGATCACTACTGTTACTTTATGGAATTTCTGGGTAAATCTGAAACTGAGTTGGCGAGTCACTCAGGTAGACAAATAAAAAATGCTGAGTAGGCATCGGTACGCGCATGGTGGGGTATGAGCAAGAATCAGCTTCAATTTGAGTACATTGTTTACCATAGTAACCTATAAACTCAAGAATCTTGGCCTCATCTGAAGTAACTTCTTGAATCCCGATGATATAAACATTTGTGTCAAGACATAAACGTTTGATTTTAGAGCTGATTTATAAACTGAGCTGTTTGCGCAGCATTCTGCAGGAAAACTCTTATGCTATCTAGGTCTCAGTAATTTCTGGTTTACCGACCCAAAATCGGCAAAACCTTTGTCCTGTAATAAATTCAGCCTCTTAATATTTACTTTATAAATCAACTCTAAAAGTTATTCACGACACCCAGGAGGAATATTACATCCTGGTTCTAAAAAATATCTCATTTTAGCAATTACATATTCAATTTCTGGATGTTGATAAAGATAATTAAGTTGAACAGTTAATTTATTTTTTTTCCAGAAATCATCATAGTCTAAAAAAGTAATTAATTCGCCATTACCAGCATCTATTCCTGCGTTGTAAGAAGCACCGCTACCTTTACCTAAAATATATTTGATATCTTTATAAGATTGAACAATGGATGTCGATCGCTCGACCGATAGTCAACTATAATTAACTCATAGTTAGAGTAAGTTTGTTATTTTACACTATCAACTTTTGATAAACTAATCCATCAGCCAGATTCACGCTTTCCACTAATGCCTTTTAAACTACTGCCCTCAACATGAGTTTGTAGAAGCATACGCATTTGTTCTGGTTGAATTTTTCTACGATAGTACAGGGTGTCAAAAGTATTGGTGTTTGCGCAGCATTCCGCAGGAAAAGTTTTTCGGCATTCAGGACAATAATATCGTGGACTTCCAATAGTTGTCTTTCCATGATACCCGAGTTTGATGATGGCCACACACAGGACATTCCATGATGATTGAAAGTATTTAGGAACAATAATCATCTTATCATTCCTACACTTTCTTGATGCACTACCAAATTATTTTATCAAATTGGTATTAATACATTCACTCATTTCTGTTTCTAATAATTTCAACAAAGTATCAACATCCTGACCCAGTTGTTCAAAACAGTCTGGTGGGGATATTTCTGGTTGAAAATAAACTAATTTAATTTGGCCATCACCAATAGCAATCATTAATACTTCTAATTCTGGTTTATAACCATCTATCAAACCCAAGATTTCCTGAATTTTGCCATCAACATTGCGATTTAATCTTTCTATAGCTGCTTTTGAACAATATACGAATTTAGGTGTCTCTTTTAAATCAATTCCAATTGTCTCATCAGTTTCTCCCTTTTCCAAATGTAGACCCCATGCTAAAGCAGCTAATTCTTTTTGATTAGTTTTGACAAATTTATTTAATTGATGTTGCCAATTACTTTTATGGTTATTCGGTGGGTTGGTATTTAATCTATTCATAATTTAAATGTGAACTTCAAAATTTTGATTCTGACAATTCAAGTTTGTCAGCTAAAAAATACCTTTCAATAATTAATAATTAATAATTAATAATTACCTCTCCCTAAAAGGGAGAGAATTGGCTAAAAGGAATTTTTTTTCTGTTTTCTCCATGAATGGAGAGGCTTTATACCTTTATTTTTCGGTAACATCTAAGAGAGATAGTATCAAGACTATACATACTTTCTGAGGAAGAAAAGCTTCTTATTGTCATAGGTGTTGAGTGAAATAGTATACCATAATTTCTCACAAACTGATTTGATAAGCTACTTTTTATGTGAAAAATTGAGCTTTAAAAAAAATCAGAGAAACTTTGAAGTTAACCGAGATAAAATTCAATCTTTACCATCAAAATTTTCGAGCATTGCCTGATTGAAAACAGTTTATTTATCCAGATTCAAATCACAAAAAATACGGGTTATATTATCAGTCAGTTCAAGAACCATTTAGTTACCAAATAGTTCGTCAGCTAAAAAGTCACTGTAACTTAGATATTCCTTTTTAAAAGTTAGCAGAGTTTCCCCTTCTTCATAAATGTATATTGGTGGATTATTACCTTCAGATATTTTGAAAAACATAAAAAAAAGACCAGACAGATGCATATAAAACACAAAAGCATCTGGTGACAAGGGTTCGGGAAACTGATTTTCTTCTAATAATTCGACAGCTACTTCTTGAATATTCAGAAGAGAATTAAAGAAAGAATACGAGTCACGCATTAATCCTCTCGCCCAGTGTCCTCCCCACAAAAGAAACTCTTTATAAGCATCGGGTAAGGATAGTTGTAAGCGACTTTCAAGAGTCTCAATTTCCTCTTCGGTACAAGGAATTAATCTAGCATTATGGGCTAAATTATCTTTACATAAATATAAATCTTCTAATTCTTTAGCTCGTGACTTAAGTTGGTCGAGATACATAACGATATTCCTTTTTGGGTTTATTTTTGTTCCATAACTACCAGATCTCTATAAAATTACTTTTCAAATAAAGATTCGTAAGTAATCTCTGATAAATTTATCTCAAGACTTTCTATAAAATCTCTTCTTCTTCCTTCCTTTACGAGGGATAAATCCCATAGTAGAAGTCATTTCAGTTATACCAATTCCTAAAAGTAACGCTATACTTGGGGACAGCTTCAGTTATTAAGTAATTAACACAGCTCGAATAACTTTTTTGCTAATTTGAGCGACGAAGACTGTTAATTATTCTTGTTTTTACTTCTCCGGTAGGGACTAAGCATGCTTAGTCCCTACCCGCTCCCCTACTCCCCTACTCAATAAAATGTAGAAAAGTTTTTGAGAAATGGTATTATCAGTTATCAGTTATCAGTACCTCTGCAATAAGGAGGTTTGACATAAGGAATATTCTCTTTTTTTATCCCTTTAAAAGGGGAGGCACATACCCACAATTTTCCGGTAATTTTTTTGATCATATTTTATTTCTTTCCTCCTTCTTACTTCCTCCTTCCTCCTTCCTCCTTCCTCCTTCTTCCTTCTTCCTTCTTCCTTCTTCCTTCTTCCTTCCTCCTTCTTCCTTACTTTAAACCAGATTGTACCCGCCATAAACTAGTATAAATTCCTGATTTTTCTAATAATTCCTCATGGCGACCAAATTCTACTATTTTGCCATATTCCATAACGTAAATACTATCGGCATTTCTGATAGTAGAAAGACGATGAGCAATAGCAATTGTTGTCCGATTTTGAGTGATTTTTTCTAGAGATTTTTGAATAGCTGCTTCAGTTTCATTATCCACTGCTGAAGTTGCCTCATCAAGTATCAAAATAGGAGGATTTTTCAACACAGCTCTAGCAATAGCAATTCGCTGTCTTTGACCCCCAGATAATTTCTGTCCTCTTTCACCAACAATAGTATCATAACCATGAGGTAATTTATTAATAAAATCATCCGCTTCAGCAATTTTAGCTGCGGCAATAATTTCTGGCAAAGTTGCATCAAAAGAACCATAATTAATATTTTCAGCCACAGTTCCATGAAACAAAAATACATCCTGACTAACTAAACCTATTGCCCGCCGTAAATCTTGTAAATTAATTTGATTTATTTCCATACCATCGAGAGTAATTTTACCTGCTTGTATTTCATAAAACCGCAGTAATAATTTGACTATCGTGCTTTTTCCCGAACCTGTTGAACCGACAATTCCAATAGTTTTTCCAGCAGGAATTTTGAGAGAAAGATTTTTCACAACAGGTGAATTTTTCCCATAGGCAAAAGTGACATTTTCTAACTCTAATTCTCCCTTAACTGACTCAACAGACAAAGCAATATTTCCCGGAGAAATAGTAATCGGAGTATCCAATAAATTCATCACCCGATTAGTAGAAGCCATACTTCGTTGATATAAATCAAGAGTTTGTCCTAAGCGAGTTAAAGGCCATAATAATCGTTGAGTTAAAAATACCATGACACTGTAAGTACCTACAGCTAATCTACCAGCAACTGCTTCTAAACCACCTAATAATAAAGTTGCGGTAAAACCGATAAAAATTATAATTCTAATCAAAGGAACAAAAGCAGCAGAAAAAGCGATCGCTCGTCTATTACTGGTTTTATAACCTTCACTTTCTTGAGTAATTCTTCCTACTTCATAAGCTTCTGCTGTGAAACTTTTTATAGTAGTAATTCCTGAAATATTATTAGATAATTGCCCGCTTAATAAACTTACCCTTTCTCGAACTTCAGCATAACGAGGCACTAAAAATTTTTGAAACCAAATTGAACCCCAAATAATAAATGGCATTGGTAAAACTGCCCACCAAGCTACACTAGGAGCTAAAACAAAAAAAGCACCGCCAATAATTGTGACTGTTACTAAAACTTGAATTATTTCATTTGCTCCTACATCCAAGAATCTTTCTAACTGATTAATATCATCATTTAAAATTGCCATTAGATTGCCCGTACTACGTTCTTCAAAATAGGCTAATTCTAAATCTTGTAAATGACTATAAGTTTCAATGCGTAAATCATGCTGAATATTTTGAGCTAAACTGCGCCAAAGTCGCTCATAAGCATATTGAAAAATTGATTCTAATCCCCAGACAATTAAACTCAGAAATGTCAAAGCCAAAAGTTGCCCAAAAATATCTTTAATTCCCCATTGAGCAATCAGAGAATCTTCTTGTTTCACCACAACATCAACTGCTGCTCCAATTAAAACTGGAGGTGCCAGGTCGAAAATTTTATTTAAAATCGAGCAGATAGTAGCTTGCCAAATTTGAGTACGATAACTACTTCCATAGTTAAGCAAACGTAAAAAAGGATGTTTTGATTTAAATGTTTTTTTTGACAAGATTAAATTCCTATAATTTTGTATAAATAAAAACTCGAATTATTCTAACATAGTTAATATTAAGTATAATGTCAATATTGCCAGTCTAAATTAATGAACTATGAACAATTTCAAAATAGATAAAAAATATCAAACTATTATCGCTGTTCCCTTAAGACAATCCTCAATTCTTAATTTATTCTTAATCGCAATCATAGCTGTTTTCAATACTAGCTGTAGTAATTGGGACTTGAAATTATATAATTCTAGGCAAACTATAGACAAACAAGCTCGTTTTTCCTTGAATAACCGTCCAGACTTTTTTGAAAAAGGACGACTACAGATAGAGCAGGAAATGAAACAGCTCGAAACACAAAAACCCCAATCTGTATTAACGATTGAATCTGGACAGATAGAATGGCAAAAATTTCTTTTTAGAGAAGGAGATTTTACAATCTGGATGCCTACAGGTGGAATGACGGCCGAGAGAGAAATTATTGAAACTGACGATGGAAATATTAATTTTAAAGTATTTGCAAGTCACCCCGAGTCAGCAAGATTTGTAGTTGCTTATTCCGACGTTTTAAATAGTAAACAATTGGCTGATAAGCAAGATATATTAGTAAGAGTACAACACAAAATTATTGATGTTACAGATTTTGAATTGAGTAGGAATGATTCCTACAACTCAGAAAGATTTTTAGGGCGAGAATTTGTACTGACAAATAATGTTGAAACTATTACATTCAGAGTTTACTTAGCAGGAAAAAGGTTGTATATGATTGGAGCCAGTGAAATAGAAACAGAAAACGAAATTCCAGGAGCAGTAGAAAAATTTTTAGATTCATTTAAACTAAATGAATAATAGTAAAAATTACTCACAAATATCTTAAATCAAAGCATCAGATAATCAGATAATTAGTAAAAAAAATGCAAAATATCTTACCGAAAAATTGTGGTTTAAAGCCTCCCCTTTTAAGGGGATAATAAAGAAAAATTTTCATGATTAGTCAATCCTATTCTTTTCAAGGAGAGGTAATAATTAATAATTAATAATTAATAATTAATAATTAATTATTAATTGTTGAAAGTATCTTTATGTAAGGATTATTATGGTATAATTCAAAATACTTATACCAAGTAAGCTTTATAAGAGAATACGGTTAAGTTAAGGATTTTTTTTTGCAAATCTGTGATGTGCAAGAGCTTATTTTGATCTTGGCTATAAGATGAATTTTGATCTTGTCTGAACTGTATTGATTGATCATAGATAATTATAATTTTTGCCTTCATCTCTACATCAAAAATCAATCTAAATCAGATTGAGTATGGCCTAAAAATTATATAATTATTACTACTGTAAAATATTATGATACAGATAGCAAATTAGTCAGACAATATATACTAAAATCTATGACAATAAGCTGTTCATAATTTTAACTAATATCTGAATTTTTATAAAAGGGAAAACTTAATAGAGAAGATAAAATCTAAATATTTATTAGCTTATTAGATACCTCCAAAAATACCGATTTTGGGAAGGTACTGTAAAGCTTTCATCACCTTTTCTGGAGATGTCTATTGTTTTGAAATTTTCCTGCCTAATACCAAGCGTGATAAATATTTACTACAAATAACTAAGTAGAGCAAGCTAAAAAAAAGACGTTGCATTTTTAATCAAAAAAACCCTAAAGGCAATCAATAGACATCTCCAGAAAAGAGGGAATAGGTATGGAGGAGGAAAGAACTGATAATTTATGTACGATAATTGATTTAATTTTTGATTTTTGGAGATGTCTAATATAGCAATCCTATTTTATTCGTGTCAAAAATCTTACTGCTTTTTAGGGAACACTTAACTGGGAACACTTAACTGGTAAGAGTTTCAGTTTTTTTATTTACTTTTTGATTTGTCACGACCTATTTAGGATTGCTATATAAATTTTTGAGCTAACTTACAATTTGATACATAGCGCCCAAAATTTACCATGTTCTACTTAGGTTATTTCTTAGTAGGACTGAGGACCGAGTCAGGTAGGGGAGCCGTCGGATTGGCCACATACATAATAAATAGCTTTGATACCATTCATTAGGTCGGAATTTATCTTTTTAGTCCAAGGGACATCTCCTGCACGTGTCTTTGATAGCAATGTGCACTGGCATATTTACAAATTGCAGGAAGTTTCCAATAGCTAAAATCTTATATGATCAGCTTTTTATTTCCCCAAATGAGCTATTCCCTATTGCCTGTTCCCTACGCGCAGCGCTATAACTGCCCTGATTATTCGTAACATTCTTTTTCCACCCTTGGTATAACGCCTAACTTAGTATACTTATTCCAGAATAAAAACCATGACAAACACAATTGCTTTACTTGCTTATGACAGCAAAAAAGACAACTTAGTTGAATTTGTCAAACAACATCAAGTTGTGCTATCTCGCTATCAATTAATTGCCCCAGAAGACACTGCTAAATATCTTTTACAAGAAACAGCTATAGAAATAAACTCTTTATTACCAATTTCCTTGGGAGGAGATGCTCAAATAGCAGCAGAAATAGCCACAGGAAATATTATTGCTGTTATCTGTTTAGTAGACTACCTATTCTCTCAATCTTATGAACCAGACCTCAAATTATTACTGCGTATTTGTCAGGTACATAATGTCCCGATTGCCATTAACATTGCCACTGCTGAAGCAATTATTAATACTTTCATTCAAGCTACTGTTGCCCACCTCATATTCAACCCTGTATCTGGTCAGGGCAATGCTCAACAAGAATTATCATTAATTAAATCACTTCTCGAACCTCATCTGCATTTACATATACACGAAACCACTATAGAGCAAACAGCAGAAGAATTGACAAAAGAAGCGATCGCTAAACAAGCAGATCTGATTATTGCTTCTGGCGGTGATGGCACTGTTTCTGCCGTTGCTGGAGAATTAGTAAATACAGGTATTCCTCTGGGTGTAATTCCTAGAGGTACTGCCAATGCTTTTGGTATGGCTTTAGGAATTCCCGGCATTACACCAATTAGAGGTGCTTGTGATGTCATTTTAGCAGGCAAAATTCGTACAATAGATGTTGGTCAGTGCAATGAGCGTACCATGATTTTATTAGCAGGAGTGGGTTATGAAGCAGAAACCGTAGAGAGAGCAGATCGAGAAGCTAAAAACCGTTGGGGAGTGCTTGCTTATGTGATGGCAGGTTGGCAACAACTAAACGAACAAGAACTTTTTGATGTTGAAATAGAAATTGATGGTGTTACCAAAACCTTTGAAGCAGGAGCAATAACAATTGCTAATGCAGCTCCACCCACATCAGTTTTAGCTCAAGGTTTGGGAGAAGTAATTATGAATGATGGTTTATTAGAAGTAATGATTATTACCTCCAATAGTAGACTGCAAGCTGTTAATACCGTAGTTAGAATGTTCGGGTCAGCTATATTTAAAACTCCTGCTCAAGATCAAGATACTATTGGTTTGCGAACAAAGCAGGTAAAAGTTAGTACAGAGCCACCGCAAAAAGTTGTCCTTGACGGTGAAATTATTGGCACTACACCAGTTGAGATTAAGTGTATTCCTGATGGTTTAATTGTGCTTGCTCCGCCAACCAATGAAATTGAAGAAAAATCTGCCTGGAGTTTTCTATCTTTACCAACAAGAGTTAAAAATCAGGTTCTGCAAAATGATGAGATAATTTAGAAGGAAGAAGGAAGAAGAAAGAAGGAAGAAGAAAGACGGAAAAATTTTGTGGGTGTTGGTGAATGAGTGTATGATATCAATCTTCATTACTTAGGAGCAAACCCACCCCCTAACCCCTCCCAGGAGGGGGACTCAGGAGTCAGGAGGGAAGAAATTAGAGAAAAGTAGAGGTAATTTCAAAATTTCTTTGGTACTGTAAATTCTTAAATTTTATCAAAAAATAATGATCTACTCAGACAAAATCAATATTTCACAGCAACAACCTACAAAAGGTAACCATGCAATTGTAATTGGTGGTAGTATCGCAGGGTTATTAGCAGGGCGAGTATTAACAAACCATTTTCAACAAGTAACAATAGTAGAGCGTGATCGCTTTCCCGAACATCCCCAATTTCGGCATGGAGTACCTCAAAGTCATCATGTCCATGTACTATTATCCAAAGGTCAACAAATTTTAGAGCAACTGTTTCCTGGTTTAGTCAAAGATTTGGAAACTGCAGGTTCCCTAAAAATTGATTGGGCAGCAGAATTTCCCTGGTATAATTTATTTGGTTGGCAACCTCGGTTTCGTTCCGATATAAAAAGTTGTCTTTGTAGTCGGCATCTATTAGAGTGGTCAATACGCCGTCAATTAACTGCTGATTACAGCGTGCAATTCCTAGAAAGCACTCAGGTAAAAAACTTACTCAGCAACGTTAGTAACTCCAGAGTGACAGGAGTACGAATAAAGTCAAATTCTCAGGAACAAGATTTAACTGCCGACTTAGTTGTTGATGCTAGTGGGCGAAATTCCTCTCTACCTAAGTGGTTAACTGCTTTAGGTTATCAAGCTCCTGAAGAAACAGTAATAAATTCTTTTTTGGGCTATAGTAGTAGATGGTATAAGTGCCCAGAGGGTTTTCAGACAGATTGGAAAGTATTAGCAGTAGCAACAAAGCCACCCAATGATCAACGTGCGGGGATAATTTATTCGGTGGAAAACAATTTTTGGGTGACTACTCTTTATGGTATCAACAAAGATTATCCTCCTACTGATGAAGTTGGTTTCCTAGAATTTGCCCGTAGTCTACGAACCCCCATCATCTACGAACTTATTAAAGATGCTCAACCCATTTCCCCAGTTTATAGCTACCGACGTACAGAAAATCGCCTCAGTCATTACGAGAAATTATCCAGACTACCAGATGGTATTGTTGCTATAGGTGATGCAGTATGTTGCTTTAATCCTGTTTATGGTCAAGGTATGACTGTAGCTGCTTTAGGAGCGATCGCTCTCGACCAGTGCTTGCAAAATCATCCTAGTCTCAATGGGTTCACTAAGGGTTTCCAGAAGCAACTTGCTCAAGTAAATTCTATCCCTTGGTTAATGGCAACTGCGGAAGACTTACGTTGGCCAGGTACAGAAGGTGGCAAACCAGAATGGATGACAAGATTAATACAGCAATATTTAGACCAGGTATTGCTGCTTTCAGTACAGCACCCGGAAGTTTATCAAAAATATATATTAGTCATGCAACTGACTCAATCTCCAAAAATTCTGTTTCAACCTGATATTATGGCAAAAATTTTGGGGCAGATAATCAAAAATAATCAACAATTTGATTCAACAGATCGAGAGCAAAATATTCCTAAACTGCTTTGCTAAATCACTTTCAGATCAAATCCGGGGGAATTGGACATCAAAAAAATCTCGAATCGTCATAACTACGTTTATCTTTGTGATTCTCTCTCCTCCTGATATCAAATCCGTTTAATTGGACATAAAAAAAATCTTCAATCGCCATAACTACGTTTATCTTTGTAATTCTTTCTCCTCCTGAGGAGGTCCTTCCCCTCCTGGGAGGGGGAGGGGCGAGGGGTGGGTTGACTCCTGAGGACTCCTAACTTAACCATTCTATGGCTATTTAACCGGATTTGATATGACTCCTAAAGACTTAACCAACCCATGACTGTTTAACCGGATTTGATATCATTTGTCAATCCGAATAGCTAATAGCTAATTGTATTATTTATAATTAGCTATTAGCCATTACCTACTAAATATCCATCTTCCTCAGCTCTTCCGCAAGAGTATCTACAGTGAAGCGAATTTGCTCATCTGTATGATTACAAGTGATAAAAAAACGTAGTCTGGCTGCATTGTGTGGCACAGACGGATAAAACATAAACGGTACATTAATCCCTCGCTTAAATAAATTTTGGGATAATAGTACAGATTTAATAGACTCACCCACAATAATAGGTATAACTGGAGAATCTTTACTCATACCAGTATTCAGACCTCGTTCGCGAGCGCATTCCAAAAATAGTCGAGACCTTTCTTGCAATTGTCTCACCCTTTCAGGTTCCGCCTTCAACAAACGAATAGCTGCTAATACTGATGCTGCATCTGGAGGGGAAATACCTACACTATAGACAAATCCTGGAGAAGTATATTTAAGATATTCTACTAATGCTTTGCTACCAGCAATATAACCACCACAACTAGCAAAAGATTTACTTAAAGTACCCATCCATAAATCAATATTAGTGGGGTCAACCCCAAAATACTCACTAATACCCCGACCATGCTTGCCAATGGTACCGATAGAATGAGCCTCATCTACCATCAGAAAAGCTTTGTAACGTTGTTTAATCTCTATAAATTTCGGTAAATCTGGAATATCACCATCTGTACTATATACACCTTCTATAGCAATAAGTATCCGTTTATAACGATGACGGCGATCGCTCAATAACCTATCCAAAGCTTGCCAGTCATTATGAGGAAAAGCAATAATAGTTGCTCCTGATAACAAACAACCTTGGAAAATACTATTATGGCTCAAAGAGTCATGGAGAATTAAATCATTTTGCCCAAACAAATGACTAATAGTAGTTACATTAGTGGCATGACCCCCGACATAAACAATACTATCCTCAACGCCGATAAAATCAGCAATTTCTCTTTCCAATTCCTGATGTAATGGCTTTTCTCCTGATAGTAACCTACTGGCAGAAACAGAAGTACCATAGCGATCGATAGCTTCCTTAGCAGCATTAGATACTAAAGAGTCACCACACATACCTAAATAATTGTAGGTGGCATAATTAACCAATTCCCTACCACCTATAACTGTGGTATTATTATTAATCCGTTCTTGAGGTATAAAAAACGGGTTACCAATACCTGTAGCATTAATTTCTGCCATTTGCTTTTGCAGTTGCAGATATTCTGGGTATAGGTCGAAGTTATAATACTCTAAAGGAATTTCTTCAGTTTCAATAGTTGGATTAGAAGTTGAGACCTCAGCCTCATCTTCTAATTTTTTGTGAATATTTGGCCCTGTATCCTGGGTGGTATCCTCCACTAAATATTCAGCTAAAGCCTCAATAGTAGGATAATCCAATAATAGAGTTGGAGGAAGTCGCCGACCGAGGAGATTTTCTAGTTCTCCAGAAAGATTGACCACTTCAATTGAGTTAAGACCATAATCAATAAAATCCCGCTCAATATCTATCTCATTGGTTTCCAGTTCTAGCCGTTCAGCTAATTGGGAGACCAACCAGGACTTAATATTATCTCTGACTGGAGATGATTGTGGGACTTGCAAGGCAGGGTCTTGATCGTTCTTCACTAAAGACAGATTTTGGCTGTCTTGCTCATTCATAAGCTGGTTCAACAGTTTCATTGTTCACTCCTGCACCACATTAAAATTGCTTGTCACTCAGTTTTTTCTAGTAGCTTATATGCAATAGCACATATTGGGGTAAAAAAGTCCCTCTGGAAAATCAGAAATCAAATTTCTGAGTTATGGGGAGCAACTTTTGAGTTGTCACAATTACCTGAAATAGCCAACTATTTCAACTGATTGACCTTCCCAAAAAAACACTGGGGAAGGCATGATGGTTATTGTGCCACGATCTTATACGAAGTAGGGATAACCAGCCATTAGAAGTTATAAGTTAGAAGGAAGAAGTCACCAGATTGTTTTGGAGTCGTAAATGCTTTGTAATTCTTGTCTTTAGCTACTTTGATTGCTAAAATTTTTAACCGAGGGTAGAGTACAGGACGGGAGCGTAGGCCATATCTAGATAATAATTATTGGACATTAATTGTTCATTTTACGGTTCTGTTGTCACGAAACATATAATATGACTATATTTCTTTGATTAGGACTTACGCACGCCTACCATATATATAGCGTTAAAAACTATAATGTTATAGTTTTTGAACTCTACATATAGTACCTTGGCGTAAGTCCTGTGTATAATTTTTACTATACCTGTAACCTCAGAATTTTAGAATTTTAAATTCCTGTTGTGATACTGTTTACCTTGTTGGTTCTTCCTTCTTCCTTATTCAAATATTTGTAGAGTTCCGGCTAAAAAGCCTTCGCGACAAGCATAACGCTGAACTTTTCCACTAGAAGTTTTGGGAATAGCTCCCGGTTTAAGCAACAGGATCTGATAAATCTGTAAATCGTGATTTCTTGACACAGACCGTTGGATAGATTTAACTAAGTCCTGAGAGTTATCAAAATTTTCTGTATCAGACTTACCATTACGCTGACTAAAAAAATCAAGCTTTACCAAGTCAACAGATTCATTAGTGGAGTTATACTTTTGACTTTTGACTTTTGACTTTTGACTTCCATGAAGCAGTTGGCGAAAGTTACGTTCTACCTCAGTCACTACTACTAAATGTTCTTCTCCAGCAACCTCTACTGAAAACCCGGCCACACAACCTGGTCTAATCATGGGATGACTTTGCTCGACTGTCCATTCAATGTCTTGGGGATAGTGATTCCGACCATTAATAATAATCACATCCTTCAGACGACCTGTGACAAATAACTCATTTCCCTCTAAAAATCCTAAATCTCCAGTTCTCATAAATGCTCTTGGTGTTAGAGCATCTGTGATAAAAGCTTCAAAAGTTTGCTTTGTTTCTTCTGGTTTGCGCCAATAACCCTCAGCAATGCTTGGCCCTGATACCCAAATTTCTCCAACTTCACCCTCAGCACAGAGAGTTAATTTTTCTGGATGGACAATTTTAATCTGTTGGTCTGGCAAAGTTTGACCACAACCTACTAATGTTTTTGTTCCTTCTGTTTCAGAAACTAAGACGATCTGGTTTTGTTCTAATGCGTTAGTCGCAATAGTAGTTTGAACTGGTGGAGCAAGTTTATCGCCTCCAGAAATTATCAGAGTAGCTTCTGCCATCCCGTAACAAGGATAAAAAGCTTCTCGACGGAAACCACAAACTTCAAAAGTTCTGGCAAATCTTTCTAAAACGTCGGCACTAATTGGTTCAGCACCATTAAATGCTACTTCCCAACTACTTAAATCCAAATTTTGCATCTGTTCGGCCTTAATTTTACGGACACACAGATCGTAAGCAAAGTTAGGTCCACCACTGGTAGTCCCTTGATGTTGAGAAATAGCTTGTAGCCAGCGTACCGGACTTTGCAGAAACATTAACGGAGACATTAAAACTACTGGAAATGCTCCATATAAAGGTTGTACTATCCCACCAATTAAACCCATATCGTGATAAGGAGGTAGCCAAATTACTCCTTTGCTTTCTACAGAATGTCCAAAACATTGATGAATCAGACTAGAGTTATGCAAAAGGTTATTGTGAGTAATCATTACTCCTTTTGGTGTGGCTGTGGAACCGGATGTATATTGGAGGAAGGCAAGGGTATTTTCGTTGATATTTGGTTCAAGCCATTTTTCTGCAAAATTGTCTGGAATATGGTCAGTGGCCAACAAACCTAAACTATTAAATTCTGGGGTTTCTGAGGCGCGACGTTCTAGAGTGGAGATGATAGATTTAGTTGTTAGAGCTACTTTGGCCTCTGTATCCCTAATAATTGTTTGAATGCGGGCCAGGGAGCGATTGGGTCTAGGGGGATAGGCGGGAACTGCAATAATTCCAGCATAAAGACATCCAAAAAAGGCACTAATATACTCTAGTCCCGGTTGATAGATGAGTAAAGCACGTTCTCCTGGTGGACATACTGATTGGAGATAGGCAGCGATCGCCCGTGAATGTTGTTCTAGTTGTTGATAGGTGAAGCTAATTGTGTCTGTTTCTCCATCTACTAAAAAGGTATAAGCTATTTGTTTGGGATTTTCGATAGCTCTGTTTTGTAATAAATCTACTAATGTTTGAATTTTTTTATCTATAATATTCATTTGATTTTTGATAGAAAAAGCTAACAATAATTAAGAAAGACACGAGAGCAATTTTAACGCAGATTTAGGGACGAATAAGTAGCCAAGTGTATTAGATTTTTTTTTGTAATAAAACTACTATAATAAATACTAAGATTAGTTTAAACATAATCATGTTTTGAAAAGGATAAAAGCAATGAATCTAATTAAATAATTTGAGGGAAAAATTGCTCTAATTACAGGAGGTAGTTCAGGTATTGGTAGAGCTACCGCCCTAGGTTTTGCCAAAAAAGGAGCCAAAGTAGTGATCGCCAGTCGTAGGGAAAGAGAAAGTCAAGAAACAATAGCAATGGTTAAAGAAATGGGTAGTGAAGCTATCTTTGTCAAAACAGATATTACTCAAGCTACTGAAGTTGAAAACTTAGTTAATCAAACAATTAATACTTATAATCGTTTAGATTATGCCTTCAATAATGCAGGCACAGAAGGCATATTAGGACCTAGTATTGAACAAACTGAAGAAAATTGGAATCAGATTATTAATACCAATCTTAAAGGAGTTTGGTTATCAATGAAATATCAAATTCCACAAATGTTAAAAAATGGTGGGGGAGCAATAATAAATAATGCTTCTATATTTGGATTAGTTGGTGTTCCTAATGGTTCAATTTACTGTGCTAGTAAACATGGTGTAATAGGGTTAACAAAAGCTGTTGCTTTGGAACAAGCTGAAGCAGGTATTAGAATTAATAGTGTTTGTCCTGGTGTAATTCAAACGGATATGAATGACCGTATTTTTGGCAAGGATGATGATAGTGAAGGTAAAGTACAAATGGCAGCAGCACACCCTATTGGTCGTTTAGGTAAACCAGAAGAAGTAGCTAATGCTGTTGTTTGGTTATGCTCCGATGCGGCTAGTTTTATTACAGGTCATTCCCTCACAATAGATGGTGGTTATACTGTGAAATAGTTGTAGTTATATTTCCTGGTTAGGTCTATAATTTGCACAAATCTGATCTGAACCGCATTAATTTATGATTTCCAGTATAACAGGACTTATGCACTGACAACATATATAGGGTTTCGCTCAGTTACGCTACCGCGCTTCACACCCTACCAATAGGATTCATGGGTAAGTCCTGTATAAATTAATCTGAGCTTGTCAAACTATAGTCAATTTGTAGTTAAAGTCTCAAATAAAATGACACAACAACATATAACCTTAATTACTGGTGCAAGTCGGGGAATAGGTTTGTCTACAGCAGAATATCTGGCAAAAAAAGGACATCTAGTAATTGGCCTAGCACGCCACACTCCTGAAAAGACCTTTCCTGGTGAATTTTTTACAGTCGATCTGAGCGATCGCGATGCTACAACAGAAATTCTGGCTAATTTAACCAAGCAGTATGCTTTTGATGGAGTTGTAAATAATGTAGGAATATCACACCCAGAGCTACTAGAAGAAATAACACTGGATAATTTCGATAGAGTTATTGACTTAAATTTGCGTGTTGCTATCCAAACTGTGCAAGCAGTGGTGCCATCAATGAAGGCAAAAAAGTGGGGTCGTATTGTTAATCTTTCCAGTATCGCTGCTTTGGGAGCGCAAAACCGTGGCACTTATGCTGTCAGTAAGGCCGGAATGATTAGTTTCACTCGCACTTGGGCCTTGGAGTTGATCAAGAGTGGGATAACTGTTAATGCTGTTGCTCCCGGGCCCATTGACACAGAATTATTTAGACATTATTACCCATCAGGAAGTGAAGTGGAAAAGCGCTATTTAAGGGGGGTGCCAATAGGTCGCTTTGGTAAACCTTCGGAGGTAGCTGCAAGCATTGGCTTTTTCTTTTCTGAAGAAGCAGGTTATATTACTGGGCAGACTCTGTTTGTAGATGGTGGTTGTACTATTGATATACATCCTTATTACAAGGCAAGATAACGAAGTCAGAAGTCAGAAGTCAGAAGTTATTGAACAATCTAATTTAAAAGGTACAAAATCAAGATATAATTATTGATAATTTTTTGAAATTTTCATGTAATAAAAGCACTATAAATACTAGTATTAGTTTGAACATGATCATATTATTAAAAGAATAAAAGCAATGAATCTGATTAAAGAATTTGAAGGAAAAGTTACTCTAATCACAGGAGGTAGTTCGGGTATTGGTAGAGCTACTGCCCTAGCCTTTGCTAAGAAAGGATCAAAAGTAGTGATTGGTAGTCGTAGGGAAAAAGAAAGTCAAGAAACAGTGGGAATGATTCAAGAAATGGGTAGTGAAGCTATCTTTGTCAAAACAGATATTACTCAAGCTACTGAAGTTGAAAACTTAGTTAATCAAACAATTAATACTTATAATCGTTTAGATTATGCCTTCAATAATGCAGGTAGAGAAGGGATATTAGGACCTAGTATTGAACAAAGTGAAGAAAATTGGAATCAGGTTATTAATACCAATCTTAAAGGAGTTTGGTTATCAATGAAATATCAGATTCCACAAATGTTAAAAAATGGTGGGGGAGCAATAGTAAATAATGCTTCTGTAGCAGGATTAGTTGGTGTTCCTAATGGTTCAATTTACTGTGCTAGTAAACATGGTGTAATAGGGTTAACAAAAGCTGTTGCTTTGGAACAAGCGACAGCAGGTATTAGAATTAATAGTGTTTGTCCTGCTGTAATTCAAACTGACATGGTTGATCGTGCTTGGAATCTACTAGATGATAGAGAAGCTAGAGAACAAGCTGTAGCAGCACACCCTATTGGTCGTTTCGGTCAACCAGAAGAAGTAGCTAATGCTGTGGTTTGGTTATGTTCCGATGCAGCTAGTTTTATAACAGGTCATTCCCTCACAATAGATGGTGGTTATACTGTTAAATAGTTTAAATAGTTGCAGTTATATTTCCTGGTTAGGTCTAGCATTTGCACAAATCTGTAATAGCCTGATTAATTTATAATAGGACTTACGCAGATACGCTATATATAGCACTCCTAACTATTGTCCAATAGTTATTGGACTCTATAAATAGTGCCTTTGCGTAAGTCCTGATAATTTCCACTATAAATTAATCTGAGCTTGTCAAACTATAGTCAATTTGTAGTTAAAGTCTCAAATAAAATGACACAACAACATATAACCTTAATTACTGGTGCAAGTCGGGGAATAGGTTTGTCTACAGCAGAATATCTGGCAAAAAAAGGACATCTAGTAATTGGCCTAGCACGTCACACCCCTGAAAAGACCTTTCCTGGTGAATTTTTTACAGTCGATCTGAGCGATCGCCACGCTACAACAAAAACTCTTGCTAATTTAACCAAGCAATATTCTTTTGATGGAGTGGTAAATAATGTAGGAATAGTACATCCACAACCATTGGAGGAGGTAACACTGGATAACTTCGAGGCAGTTATTGACTTAAATTTGCGTGTTGCGATACAAACTGTGCAAGCAGTGGTGCCATCAATGAAGGCGAAAAAGTGGGGACGTATTGTTAATATTTCTAGTATCGCTGCTTTAGGAGCGCAAGACCGGACCAGTTATACTATAGCAAAAGCCGGAATGATTAGTTTGGCTCGCACTTGGGCTTTGGAGTTAGTTTCAAGTGGGATAACTGTTAATTTTGTTGCTCCTGGAGGAATAGAAACAGAAATGGCTAAACGCATTTGCCCACCTGGAAGTGAAGTTGAACAGCGGTGTATAAATGGGATACCAATGAGGCGTTTTGGTCAACCTTTGGAGGTAGCTGCAACTATTGGTTTTTTCTTTTCAGAAGAGGCAGGTTATATTACTGGGCAAACTCTTTTTGTCGATGGTGGTTGTAGTATGGATATACATCCTTTCCTTATTATAAGGCAAGATAATTATTATTTTACTCTCAAGAAAAATGACAGAACAACACATTACCCTAATCACAGGTGCAAGTAGGGGAATAGGTTTCTCTACAGCAGAATACCTGGCCAAACAAGGACACCTAGTAATTGGCCTAGCACGTCATGTTCCAGAAAAACCCTTTCCTGGTGAATTTTTTACAGTCGATCTGAGCGATCGCCATGGCACAACAGAAACTATGGCTAATTTAACGAAACAATATGCTTTTGATGGAGTGCTCAATAATGTAGCAGTAATAAACCCACAGCCACTAGAAGAGTTAACACTTGATAACTTCGAGGGAGTTATTGACTTAAATTTGCGTGTTGCGATCCAAACTGTGCAAGCAGTGGTGCCATCAATGAAGGCAAAAAAGTGGGGTCGTATTGTTAATGTTTCTAGTATCGCTAGTTTGGGAGTGCAAAACCGCACAAGTTATGCTATAGCCAAAGCAGGAATGCTTGGTATGACTCGCACCTGGGCTTTGGAGTTGGTCAAGAGTGGGATAACTGTTAATGCTGTTGCTCCTGGGCCCATTGAGACAGAAAAGACTCAACGTATTTGCCCACCTGGAAGTGAATTGAGAAAGCAGTGTATAAGTGGGGTGCCAATGGAACGCTTTGGTCAACCTTCAGAGGTAGCTGCAACTATTGGTTTTTTGTTTTCAGAAGAGGCAGGTTATATGACTGGGCAGACTCTTTTTGTAGATGGTGGCTGTAGCATTAATATAAATCCTTGTTACAAACCAAGGTGAATTATTAATTCAAACTTATAGGCGAAATATCAAGGGCAAGCCAATTTTTGTCCTGCAATATTGCAATATTCTATAGCAATCTGCGCTGGCATATTTACACATTATTTTTTGTAGACCTTTTCGCTGACTGCACTTTGATCTGGACATTGTAAATACCTGAGCACTCATTCCTATAGAAGATATCTTTCAATAATGGATAATGGATAATTGATAATTGATAATTACCTCTCCCTAAAAGGAAGAGGATTGAATAAAAGGAAAATTTTTTCTTATTTCCCCTTGAAAGGGGAGGCTTTAAACCTGAATGATTTAATTATTTAATTATTTAATTAGGGCTTGCTGATTAAATCTCAAAGCATTTAGAGATAAAGGTTTGAAGAATTTTAGGTGCTGAAAAAGTAGCAGCTTTTCGGTTGGTGGAGCGGAAAAAGTGAAGATTTTGGAATCATTATGACAGAAAAAGTCAGGGTGGATTATGAATGACCAGTTTTTCTAGAACTCCCCTAAATCCTAACTCTTCACTACTCTCTACTCCCTACCATCGCAAAAAGACTTTCCATAAGCAAACCCTAATTATTAATTCTTAGGTAAAAAAAATCTAAAAACAACATCAAATGACTAATATTTGCTTGGTTATGGCGGATTATAAAATATCGTATCATTAGTGTGGAATAATTCCACCATAACTTAGCCTAGATAAAGGCTTAATTTTATTTAGATATACTCTCTATATTATAGGTTTAATCCTAATAACTTTTACTACAATTAATTAATCGGGAGAACAGTATGCACATTCTCAAAATTGGTTTGGCGAAAAGTGGTAATTTTTGGTTACATACAATTTTACATAACATTATTGAGCATAGCGGTCTTAAGTATGAAAGCTTTATTGAAAATCAACCCATATATGAAATTGCTAAAACTTGGGGACTCAATCAAATAAAAGATAGAGTTAGTATTGATGTTTTAGATATTACAAAAAATGCTCTATTTTATAGAATAGGTAATATATTTAGATATCCAGTTGATGATATAGATGATTATATTAATGGCTCTACTTTGGTTTGGACTCATGCTCAGATGAGTAGTAATGCTTTAAATGTTATACAAAAATTTGACAAGCTGGTATATATTGTTCGTGACCCTAGAGATTTATTAATTTCTTGGTCTAATTTTGTATTTACTCCTTATATAAAAAGATATTACCCTTATGTTATTTCTGATGAAATAGATTCAGAAAGTTATTTAAACAACAACCTGAAAACAATCATCAATGATTGGATGAATCATGTAGGAGCATATTTAAAATATCAGAAAGATTTGAATATTCATTTTGTTTTTTATGAAAGATTGCTAGATGATTTTGACCGAGAGTTAGAAGAAATATTAGAATATTTGGAAATTGAATTAGACGCAAAAGCTAGAGGTGAGATTAAAGAAAAAGTATCATTTAATCAGATGAAGAAAGAGAGTCCAAATCATCTAAGAAAAGGTCAATTAGGACAGTGGGTAGATATTTTAACAGATGCACAAAAAGAGGAGGTTTTGCAAATGGCAACTCCTCTATTAAAGTTGTTAAATTATCCACTAAATAGTCAAGTAGACTCTCTACCAGCATTGCCTGAAAAATTACCCGAAAATATTAATTTACCAGATGGGAAAGTGGTGATACTTAAACCATCTAATCATTAAAATTAAATTATTCAAACTCACGGGTAAGGGTTGGTAATTTCAGTTATCAGTTATCAGTTATCAGTTATCAGTTATCAGTTATCAGTACCTCGCAGCTATTACCAGTACCAGAGGTTTGAAATACTAAATCGGATATTTTTTTTCCCCTTGAAAGGGGAGGCTTTAGACCTTCTTTTTCGGTAATTGATTGGGATATCTGTAGAGGTATAGCACTACGCAAATACGTTAGGACATTGCTAAATCCTGAAACAATCTCAGAGATTACTTCTGAGTTCTAAGTTCTGACTTGCGCGAGCACCACTCTGCCTAACTCAGTCAGACCAATGACGAGGGGATTACCCCAAAAAATTCCATTTATGGAATTAACCAACCCTCACAGGCGAAATTCCCAAGGCAATCAACTGGGTTGGAATATGTTGTAGCAAGGTTCCAGCACTAATAATTTTTACTACAATTAATTAATCAGGAGGACGCTATGCACATTCTTAAAATTGGGCTACATAAAAGCGGCAACTTTTGGCTACATACAATCTTACATAACATTATTGAGCATAGCGGTCTTGAGTATAAAAGCTTTATTCAAAATCAACCCATATATGAACTTGCTAAAACTTGGGATCTAAATCAGTTCCCTGGGCAGATTAAGAATAATTGTTTAGATATTACCAAAAATACTGCATTTTATAGAATAAGTAATATATTTAGATATCCAGTTGATGATATGGATGATTATATTAATAGCTCTACTTTGGTCTGGAGTCATTCCCAGATGAGTAGTAATGCTTTAAGTATTATGCAAAAATTTGACAAGGTGATATATATTATTCGCGACCCTAGAGATGTATCAATTTCTTGGTCTAATTTTGTATTTACTTATTATGTAAGAAGATATTACCCTTTTTTAACTGTTGATGAAACTGATTCAGAAACTTATTTAAACAATAATCTGACAACAATTATTTCTGATTGGATGAATCATGTAGGAGGATATTTAAAACATCAGAAAGATTTGAATATTCATTTTGTTTTTTATGAAAGATTGCTAGATAATTTTGACCGGGAGCTAGAAAAAATTTTAGAATATTTGGAAATTGATTTAGACGAAAAAGCTAAAGGTGAGATTCAAGAAAAAGTATCATTTAATTATATGAAGAAAGATAGTCAAAATCACCTCATAAAAGGAAAATTAGGACAGTGGGCAGAGATTCTGACTGATGCACAAAAAGAGAAAGTTTTGGAAATTACAACTCCTCTCTTAAAACTATTAAGTTATCCAGTTAATAATCAAATAGATTCCCTACCAGAATTACCAGAAAAATTACCGGAAAATATTAATTTACCAGATGGGAAAGTGGTGTTAATGAAACCATCAAACCATTAAAATTAAACGATTCAATCCACAGGTAAGGGTTGGTAATTTCAGTTATCAGTTATCAGTTATCAGTTATTAGTACCTCTGGCTGTTTGCGCAGCATGACCTAGGAAAACCAGAGGCTGGAAATACTGAATCGGATATTTTTTTCATCCCCTTAAAAGGGGAGGCTTGAGACCTGATTTTTTGGTCAGACCAATTATGAGGGGATTACCCCAAAAAATTCCATTCATGGAATTAACCAACCCTCACAGGCGAAATTCCCAAGGCAATCAACTGGGTTGGAATATGCTGTAGCAAAGGTTCCAGCACTAATAATTTTTACTACAATTAATTAATCAGGAGGACGCTATGCACATTCTTAAAATTGGATTACCTAAAAGTGGGACCTTTTGGTTACATACAATCTTAAATAATATTATTGATTATAGTGATGTTGAGTATAAAAGTTTTATTCAAAATCAACCTATATATGAACTTGCTAAAACATGGGATATTAATCAGATAAAAGGGCAGATTAGTATTAATTGTTTAGATATTACCAAAAATGCTGCATTTTATAGAATAAGTAATATATTTAGATATCCAGTTGATGATATGGATGATTATATTAATAGCTCTACTTTGGTTTGGACTCATGCTCAGATGAGTAGTAATGCTTTAAGTATTATGCAAAAATTTGACAAGGTGATATATATAGTTCGTGAGCCCAGAGATATATTAATTTCTTGGTCTAATTATGTATTTTCTTCTTATATGCAAAAATATTACCCTTTTTTCACTGTTGATGAAACTAACCCAGAAACTTATTTAAACAATCATCTGAACACAATTGTTTCTGACTGGATGAATCATGTGGGAGCATATTTAAAACATCAGAAAGATTTGAAGATTCATTTTGTGTTTTATGAAAGATTACTCCATGATTTTGGCCGAGAGCTAGAAAAAATATTAGAATATTTGGGAATAGAATTAGACGAAAAAGCCAGAGGTGAGATTAAAGAAAAAGTCTCATTTAATCACATGAAGAAAGAGAGTCCAAATCATCTAAGAAAAGGTAAGTTAGGACAGTGGGTAGATATTTTAACAGATTCGCAAAAAGAAGAGGTTTTGGGAATAGCAAATCCTCTATTAAAGTTGTTAAATTATCCACTGAATAATCAAACAGATTCTCTGCCAGAGTTACCTGATAAATTACCAGAAAATATTAATTTACCAGATGGGAAAGTGATGTTACTTAAACCACCTAATTCTTAAAATCAGGACTTTACGCAGGGGAACCCCCCAAACCCGGTTTATCGTAGATGTCTATTGCTCAAAACAACGATTTATCTTAGAAACCGGTTTTTTTTGCGTAAGTCCTAAAAATTTATCTATTCAAACCCACAGGTAAAATTCTAAAGGCAATCAACCGTGGCGGAATATCCCGCAGCACAGGTTCAGGGCTAATAATTTTTACTACAATTAATTAATCAGGAGAAAACTATGCACATCCTCAAAGCTGGGGTAATTAAAAGTGGCAACTTTTGGCTCCATACAATCTTACATAATATTATTGATTATAGTGATTTTGAGTATAAAAGCTTCATTGAAAATCAACCTATATATGAACTTGCTAAAACTTGGGATATAAATCAGTTAAAAGGGCAGATTAGTATTAATTGTTTAGATATTACCAAAAATGCTGCATTTTATAGAATAAGTAATATATTTAGATATCCAGTTGATGATATGGATGATTATATTAATAGCTCTACTTTGGTCTGGAGTCATTCCCAGATGAGTAGCAATGCTTTAACTATTATGCAAAAATTTGACAAGGTGATATATATTATTCGTGACCCTAGAGATGTATCAATTTCTTGGTCTAATTTTGTATTTACTCCTTATGTCAGAAGATATTTTCCTTTTTTTACTGTTGATGAAACCGATCCAGAAACTTATTTAAACAACAACCTGAAAACAATTGTTTCTGACTGGATGAATCATGTAGGAGGATATTTAAAACATCAGAAATATTTGCATATTCATTTTGTTTTTTATGAAAGATTGCTAGATAATTTTGACCGGGAGCTAGAAAAAATATTAGAATATTTGGAAATTGATTTAGACGAAAAAGCTAAAGGTGAGATTCAAGAAAAAGTATCATTTAATTATATGAAGAAAGATAGTCAAAATCACCTCATAAAAGGAAAATTAGGACAGTGGGTAGAGATTCTGACTGATGCACAAAAAGAGAAAGTTTTGGAAATTACAACTCCTCTATTAAAGCTGTTAAATTATCCGTTGAATAATCAAATAGATTCCCTGCCAGAATTACCAGAAAAAATCCCATAAAATTTTAATTTACCTGATGGGAAAGTGGTATTACTCAAACCGTCTAATCATTAAATTTAACTATTCAAACGTACAGAAAAAATTGGAAACACAATCAAGCAACCGTACCGGAATATCCCGCAGCACAGGTTCAAGACTAATGAACCTATCCCACTATTCTAAAAATACTTATTTCTTTGAGTAAAATTTGCCTGAAAAATTTTATTTCTTGTTTTTATTTATGACAATAGTTAAGCTTTTTAGCAAAAACATTATTAGTGGGATAGCTTAATTATTTTTACTACAATTAATTAATCAGGAGAAGACTATGCACATCCTAAAAGCTGGGCTAATTAAAAGTGGCAACTTTTGGCTACATACAATCTTACATAATATTATTGATTATAGTGATTTTCAATATGAAAGTTTTATCCAAAATCAACCCATATATGAAGCTGCTAAAAAATTAAATCTGAATCTGTTCAAAGGGCAAATCAATATTAATTTTTTAGATATTACAAAAAATGCTGTATTTTATAGACTAGGTAATGTATTTAGATACCCAGTTGATGATATAGATGGTTATATTAATAGCTGTAGTGTAGTTTGGACTCATGCTCCGATGAGTAGTAATGTTGTAAATATTATACAAAAATTTGACAAGGTGGTATATATTGTTCGTGACCCCAGAGATGTATTAATTTCTTGGTCTAATTTTGTATTTTCTCCTTATATGCAAAGATATTACCCTTATATCATTTCTGATGAAACCGATCCAGAAACTTATTTAAACAACAACCTGAAAACAATTGTTTCTGACTGGATGAATCATGTAGGAGCATATTTAAAATATCAGAAATATTTGAATATTCACTTTGTTTTTTATGAAAGATTGGTACATAATTTCGACAGAGAGCTAGACAAAATTTTAGAATATTTGGAAATTGATTTAGATGAAAAAGCTAGAGCTGAAATCAAAGAAAAAGTATCATTGAATAGCATGAAAAAAGATAGTCCTAATCATATCAGAAAAGGTCAATTGGCACAGTGGGTAGATATTCTCACTGATGCACAAAAAGAGGAAGTATTGGAAATGGCAACTCCTCTCTTAAAACTATTAAATTATCCACTGAATAGTCAAATAGATACTCTCCCAGAATTACCAGAAAAATTCCCAGAAAATCTTAATTTGCCTGATGGGAAAGTTGTATTACTTAAACCATCAAATCATTAAAGTTTAACTATTCAGTAGATATTAAAAGAATGAAAATTAAAATCCAAAATCTTGGTGTATTAAAGCAAGCTGAATTTACTGTTGCCGATATGACAATTATTTGTGGAGGTAACAATACTGGCAAGACTTATGCTACTTATGCTTTATTTGGATTTTTGTCTACTTGGAAAATGAAGGGAAGAAAAAAGACATCGAAAGAGAAGGAGATTATTCAGCAACTTAAAGGGGCGAAGTGTTTTGTTGATTATTGTCAAGCAATTGGTAAGTTATTTTGGGAGAAACAAAGTTTTCTTGATGATTATGAATACCGTTTTGTTAGTTTTAAGGATATCAAAATTTCTAAGAAACCAACACAATCTAAATCTAAAGATGATATTCACGATACTCCAGAAAATATGTTAAAAATCAATTCCCCAGATTACGTTCAGTTCAATCAGTTGATAGGACATCAAAAATAATTAGCACAAAAAAAAGGAGGTTTTGGAAATAGCAACTCCTCTATTAAAACTGTTAAATTATCTGTACAAACCTGTAGGGACGTTCCATGGAACGTCTGTGGTCTACCCAAATGAAAACCGCTATAAAATTTAACTATTCAAACGTACAGGTGCAATGCCAAATGCAATCAACCGTGCTAGAATATCCCGCAGTATTGGCAACTGCAAAAAAGCAGGAATAGTAAACTGCTGATTTTGATTCAGCGCACGAGCAATCATTCGTTTTTGAGCTAACCCCTGAAACCATTGAATAACTCTGGTGGGAAATTCTCGTTGGCGCTGGACTTCTGCCAAATCCCACAAATGCCAACTCCCGCGTTTCAGGGGTTCACTGAGAATATTTGTTGCTACAACTGCATCTTGAATGGCATAGTTAATACCTACCCCACCTACCGGAGACATAACATGAGCAGCATCACCAATGAGTAGTAAACCTGGACGATACCATTGAGGAAGACGACTAGACTCTACAGACAAAAAAGCAATCTGAGACCAATCCTGCAATAGATGGGAACGATCGCTAAATTCTGGCACTAACTCAACCAAAGACTTGCGCAAAAAATCTATACCAGCAGTACGCAGTTGTGCGAAAGCACCCTTAGAAATCATATAACCTACTTGCCAAAAATCTGAGCGATCGAGCAAAACTACCATTTTGCCATTACCCACACGACCTGATAAACCATTAGGTTCCTCTGACTTGCGTGGCAAACGAAACCACATTACATCCATTGGTGGGGAAGTTTTAATTGGTTCAAAACCTGCTAACTGACGCATTCGGGAGAAACGACCATCTGCTCCCACTGTTAATAATGCTCGAACTTCGTGCCAACCTCCATGACCCCGATAACGTATCCCACTCACTACTCGATCCTCTTCAATAATTTCCTGTACGTTTGCACCCATGATTAAATTAAAATTGGGATACTGTTGCGCCTTAGTAGCAATAAAATCTAAAAATTTTGCTTGTGGGAGGATAGTAATATACGGATATGCAGTTTTTAAGCGACTGAAGTCAGTCAGAGTAATGTCACCAGTGGGAGAATTTAACTTGAGTGTGCGAACTTTGGAATGGGGTAACTCTAACAAACGGTCAGCTAAACCTATTTGTGCCATTATTTCCATTACGGAAGGATGAATAGTATCTCCTCGAAAGTCGCGATCGAAGTCTTGATGTAATTCCAGCAGAGTAACTGGGATACCTTGACGCGCTAATAGTAATCCTAATACAACTCCTGCTGGTCCGCCACCAACTATGCAACAAGTTGTTTGCTGTACATCAATAATTTCATGGGTATGATTAGTCATTTTCTTTAAGTTTTTCTTTCAATTGATTTAACTGTTCTGGTGTTAGTTTAATTTGTACTTCTAATAATTGCGTTGCATCCTGAAATAAGATAATATTTTTTTCGACTAAAACTGCGGGATTATTAATTTCAATTCTTTGATATTTTATCTCTGGCAATGCAACTCTAATTACCAATTGTTGTTGAGATTTAGGAAAAATATATAATTCCTGACGAGTATGATGTAGTTCTAATTTTTGCACAGTTGTATTGCTTTCTGTAGGAGAATTAGGTTTCTGCCAATAAAGAGTAATCCCGCGAATTTCTGGTTGAGAAATGAGAAATATTTCATCAAATCTTTGAGGTTCCCAATCAAGTTCTGAAATATCTCCACTATCAGGAATAAGTCGCTGTCGCCAGGTAATTTCGGTGTCAGCTATGGCTGCCCACCATTGACGGATAGTGTCTAGATTATTTGGATTTTCTGGATTATTGCTACCTAATTGCCAAATAGTTTTAAGCTGCATATATAGATGGTTTTAGTTAAGTGAGTATGAATTAATTTTATCATAGTTTTATAGTATAAAATTGAATCAAATTGAAATAATACGACAAAAAAATGACTAATCTTTTTTACCGTTTAATATTAACAAAAACAGGAGGGTGAGCAATCACTTTTTGGGTGGTTCTCATATTTGCAAAAATACTTTTTTACTATATATTCCCTGTTCCCTGTTCCCTGTTCCCTGTTCCCTAAAAGCAATATTTTTTTGGCTTTATTCAAAATTGAGATGCACCCCACTTTTTTCTCTTCCATTCAATCAATCATTTTAAATCAAAGGAAGAGAAATAATCAATTCTGTGCGTTTATCTAATTCTCACTTAAAAGTTATTGTTCCGCCATGTTTTTCTACGATAATTTGCCACGCGATCGCCAGTCCTAACCTTGTTCCTTTGCCCACCCCTTTTGTTGTAAATCCCTGCTTGAATATTTTTGAGTGCACTTTTTCACTAATTCCTTGACGATTATCCGCAATTTATACCACCGTCATATTTTTCTCAGTACTTAACTTAATTTCGTACTAAGAACCTATCCCACTATTTTTAACAAACTTATTTCTTTAAGTAAAATGTGTTTAAAAGACTGAATTTTTGGTTTTTAACTCTCAAAACATTTAGGGTTTTTAGCAAAAATCTTATTAGTGGGATAGGTTGAATAGTAATGCGATTATTGTTGACTTCAATGTCAGCGTAAATTTTGCCTTCACTTGCTTCGTCTAATGCGTCAACTGAAATGGTGTTTTAGATGGGGAGATGGGGAGATGGGGAGATGGGGAGATGGGGAATGGGGAGATGGGGAGAGGGGGAGAGGGGGAGATGGGGAGGTGGGGAGATGGGGAGGTGGGGAGGTGGGGAGAGGGGGAGATAAAGACACCTACAAACAAAAATCGATTCCAC
>NZ_JAAHGM010000051.1:0-52821 GCF_010692625.1 Okeania sp. SIO2C2 | reverse complement strand
TTTGGGTGCTAGCGATCGCTTCCAAGTTTAGCTGGACAGAAAAAGCTTGCAACAATTCATCAAATGCCTTACGGTTTAGTCCCGTTAATGCCCTTAAGAGTCGGTCTTCTTTTAGCACTCGATTGATGTCCAGCATTTTTTCTTCTGATCTTTAAAACACTAATCTCTAGTTTACCTTATTAAGCGACAAGTCTAGTGATAAAATTATGGCGAAGCGATCGCCTCATTATCATAATAGAGTTGTCGCTAAATAAGGGAAAAAAATTACTCTAACCTAGACAGAGCAATAATTCCCAGCATTTTGGCCTTCCAATAGGTACAATCCTTACAGAACAAGGTTTTTGGGATTTTTTTAAGTTATAAAGCGACAAGTCTAATGAATAAAATACGCGCGTAGCACCTAAATGATTTTCTAGGGCTTGTCATCAAATAGCCTAATTGATAAAATGAGGATAATATGTAGTTCCAAGTTTAGAGCAACCAGATGACAGAAGCAGCCAAGTAAATTCCACCCAAAAAGTTCACCGAACGCTTGTCGTAACGAGTCGCAATAGCTCGATCTTGCTTCGATTTTTGGAAAAAGTTCTCTACCAGATGGCGTCCTTGATACAATACGCGATCATAATTATAGGGTTTAGTTCGGTTATTTTTTGATCCCACATTCCGCACGACAAAATGTAGTATGTAACAATGATAAATGTTCTATAATTCAGAGGCCATAGGTCAGAAAGGTTTGAGGCTTAAGGTTTGACCTTTGAAATTGAAAAATGCAGTTTTAGCCCGTGCCAAGTATAATCCCACAGCAGTGCAATCGCAAATTCTATTTATAGGGACAAACAAAACATAAAACTCTACAATACAAATACTTAAAGATATAAAACTCAGAGATTGAATGTATCACGAAATAGGGTAGTAAGAATAAGACACAACTATACTTTCTATTTTTCAACATAACCGATCAGTCTGAATACCTATAAACTACTCTCTCATACTTATTTCTATCCCTGGACTCCTTCCCATTTTTATCTGAATGTAGATCCATAATCTCTTAATAATTAATTTGACAAATAGTCTCTCAAATTATCCGATACCAACTCTACAGCAAAACTTATCGATATTTAGATTGTTCTGACAAAAAAGCTTTCTAGTTTTTAAGGATATAAAAAAATGATGGTTTAACCTTCCGGAGTTACAAGAATAATTGAGAATGTTAGTATTGTATAAATCGAAAAAGGTTCTTGAATAGCCTCAAACAAATAATGTTTCGGTAAATCTAAATAAATTAAATTGAGATAAAGCAGGTCAAAAAGAAACTTTTTACTTATAATATTGTCTAGATACACAGTAGATGAATGTGTAATCCGGTCAGCTTACCCATATTCATCGTTGGTACATTGTTGCCCAATTACTGCCATTGCAGATTTTCTAAATTTGGCATTCAACCGAATCAATACTTAAATCTATATTTTAGTGCTGATGATCAAATTATCCGGAAAGTACTCCTGAATTAGTTAATAGGTGGTTGAAGAGGAGATTTAAAGAGCAGGCCTCAGAAATCTGAGACTAACATAGATGAAGAGGCAAAAAAAATGAGTGTTATCTATTAGTAACTAAGCAGTCTAAGTTACTAATAGATAACACTTCAACTAGGCGTGCAAATTGCTAGTTCTGATAATCATAACCAGCACTACTTTGAGCTTTTTGATACCAACACCTTAAGGTTGCTACATCAGGGAAACCCAACACTCCTGCACAGAGAAAGTTTCCCAAATCTAAAATCCAAAATGGTAGAACACCAAATCCACAGTCGTCATTTCTTTCCCATTTATTCATAATCAAAAGCAAAGATCGGGAGTTTTGGCGGAGTAAATTCAGCAGAAGGATAAAAAATAAGTGACACAGGAATTTCATATTTCAATTACTCCCCTGGGAGAAGACGAATACTTTGTTCGGACAGAAAAAGTACCTATTGGTGGGTTAGTGGCTGAAGAAATTGTCGAATGGCCTATAGAACAATGGTTAGCCCAAGCACGTCACCTATTTCGCGATCCATTACTCGATCTCCTAGAAGGAAAGTCCAACACTCAGGTAGTTATCCCTAGTCAGGTTGTGGCCAGGTCTGGGGAAGTGGTAAGTCCAAGTTTAGTAGCATTAGGCCAACAAATGTATCAAGAGCTATTCAAAGACACCCTGAGAGATAGCTGGAGTTGCGCTCAAGGAATAGCTCATAATCGAGGAGAGGTATTACAGTTACGTCTGGGGACTAAAGACAGACGTATATCCAGTTTGCCTTGGGAGGTACTCCATGCAGGCGATCGCCCCCTTGCTACTGGTACTGATGTAATTTTCTCTCGCTATCAACCTAATACTTGCTTACCTAAACAAACCCGGACACGAACTCCAGAAGACCCATTAAAAATCTTAATGGCGATCGCTGCTCCTAGCGATAAAGATAGTCTGCAACTAGAAAAAGAATATGAGGCGTTGCAACAAGAACTACAAAGAAATAGTGGAGAAATTCAAATCCACCTGGATATTCTCAGGCAACCTGGACGAGAACAACTTACTCAACGTTTAGAGCAAGGAAAATATCAGGTTTTCCACTATGCAGGTCATAGCAACTGGGGTATTTCTGGTGGTGAAATATCTCTAGTTAGCAATATCACAGGGTTAACAGAAAGTCTTAGTGGTCGAGACTTAGCAGGGTTGTTAGTTAACAATGGTATTCAGATGGCGGTTTTCAATTCATGTCGAGGCGCTTACAACCACTTAGTTAACCCCACTGATGATGAAGTAGCGCTCAACTTAGCAGAAGCGCTAGTTAAACGAGGTATTCCGGGAGTGCTAGCAATGGCAGAACGTATTCCAGATGAGGTTTCCCTAAGTTTGACACGGCTTTTTTATCGAAATCTCAATCAAGGTTATCCCATAGACTTAAGTTTGAGTCGGGCACGACAAGGATTGATTTCTGCTTATGGTTCACACGAACTTTATTGGGCATTACCTGTTGTTTACCTGCATCAAGAGTTTGATGGTTGTCTGATTCAAAAACCCAGCAACTTGACAAATGAAACTGTTGAACGTCAAGAGGAATTTGTTGAGGAAAAAATTGCATCACCAAAGTCGCCAGAAGATTCAACTGGTGTAAAACCAAATATCGATTTAGAGAATATGGAGGAATTTCCTAGTGAACCTCAAACAGATAATCTTAATTGGCAGAATACCAATAATCAAGCTCAAGTAAAGACTCTCCAAGAGTTATTGCAAGAAAGAGAAATAAGAGAACAATTCAGTAATCAAAACAATGAAAAACAAGAAGAAATAGTAACACCAATTCAGTCAGTATTAACCACATCAAATACTGAGAAAAAGTCTCAGAAATTTTCCTGGAAAAAAATATTAGTATCTGCAGCATCATTAGTAATGTTAACCTTTGGTACTAATACAATTACTTTCAATAGACTGTCACAAGTGAATTCTCAATTGCTTCCTAACGCCCCAGACCCAGGGATTAATTATGACTATAATAGGGTTCGACTTGTTAATGTTAATGAAAAAAATAGTAGCATCCAAGAAGCACAGATACTGGCAATTAGACAGTTTAAGCAAAATGATATTCTGGCTGGCAAAATGGTTGTAGAAATATTACTAGAAAGAGGAGAATTAGCAAAAGCAGGAGAAGCGATCGCTGCTGTGCCTACTCAACTCAACGACCATCCAGAAATTAATTTTCTTAAAGGTCGATTAGTTTGGGAAATCTTCCAAGATGGAAATCAAAATAACCTGATAGATGAAGCTATAAGTTATTGGGAAAAGGCTGCTGACAAAAGTCCAGAAAAAATTCAATATCAAAATGCTTTAGGCTTTGCTTATTACACTAAAGGAGATATGGAAAAAGCTTATGGAGCTTGGTTAAAAGTATTGCATTTGTCAGGAGAAATTACTCCAGAAATGGAAAAAGTTCGTCCTGTTTATAATCATGACCGAAGACATTTATCTGTCAAGAAAAGAGAAGCTATGAATGCTTATGCTGGTCTGGGATTAATCATGCTAAAATCAGCTCAAAATTTACAAAAAACTCCTGATCAAGCTTTAAAATATGTTAGTAAAGTTATGAGAGAAGCTGGCAAAGAGTTTCATATCCAACAATTGCAAAAAAGTTGGTTGTGGTCTCCCATGGCTCGTCAAGATTGGGGTTTATTATTGAGACTTCGATATCACAAACAGCCAGTTCAACAGAATAAGCATTTTGAAGATATTGCTTAGTAGTAGATTAAAATTAGATATACTAACGGTTTATTTTTAAATTGGCTAATGACTAATTTAAAAAAGAGTCGGAATACAAGAGTGAGCAGCTGGAAAAATAATAAAGGAGGAGGTAGGAGAAAGGGAGAATTCAAATTTCTATCCACTCCTTGCTTCTCTACTTGAAAACTTCTTTAGGCATTCTCAAAAAAAGTAGAGTATTAAGCAGGCAAAAGAGTCAGATAATTTTTATTTTCTACTCCCTTCTAACTTCTACCACCGAAGGTTGATAATTATCAAAGACATCAAAATGACACAAAATTCTGAAAAAACTATCATTTTTTTTAACTCAGTTCCCGGTAGAATAGTTTCACATCTAATTGCTGTTTTATTCACTCTAAGTGGTGTTTGGTTATTTCAAAATCGACCAATACTTTCTTCAAAAACTATATCTATAACTCCCGATCCAATTAACCTGGAAAGATATGATAAAGAGCAACCAATTAATTATAGTGCCAATACTGTAGGAGCAGACAAACAACTAGCTATTGAACAATTTAATAAAAATGATATTCAAGCTGGAAAAAAAGCTGTAGAGTCTTTATTAAATAGAGGTGCTTTTAGAGAGGCAAAAGCAGCACTTAAGATTGTGTTAAAAGCAGGTAATAATGAGCAAAATGTTGACTCAGACATACTTTTTTTACAAGGTCGATTAGTTTGGGAATTAGCCCAATATGGAAATAGAAATTATACTGTAGATGAAGCTATATATTACTGGGAAAAAGCCGTCGCTCAACTCCCTGATTCTATTCCATATCAGAATGCTATAGGTTTTGCTTACTATACCAAAGGAGACCTGAAAAAAGCTTATGATTCTTGGTTAAAAGTATTAAAATTATCAGGAGAAATTGCACCAGAAACACAAATACTGCGTAACATTTCAATTGAGGCTTTACCAACTCCAGAAGTTGAACAAAAAGATGCTATTAATGCCTATGCAGGTATTGGATTAGTAATGATGAAATCTGCTCAAACTTATCAAGGAAATGAGCAAAGAGAACGCTGGTTGAGAGCTTTACAATATCGGACAAAAGTAATGAAAGAAGCTGCAATAGAATATCATATTCCCCAACTTAGACAAAACTGGTTATGGTCACGAGAAGCACTACGAGATTGGGATTTTCTAATGAGAATAGATTGGAATATATTGCAGAAACGAACTAATTAGATTTTGCTGAAAAAGTCTTTTGGTAAGGGTAGGAGTCAAGAGTCAGTCCTCAGGAGTCGGGACGAATGGGAATTATAGAACCCATTTGGTATCTATTTAAAAATAGAGGGTGAGATGGGGAGGTCAGGAGATAAAGAAAGATTTGGCAATGGCTGAAGATAGGACATTTTTTTATACCGAGATTAAGCGGATTTGATATCACAATCATTAGACCTCTCCAAAAATCAAATTCCCTTCTGCCTTCTGCCTTCCCTCTACATATTGATAACTAGCTTCACCTAAACAGAAAAACTCTTAATTTCTATCCATTCTCTCTCAGATAAAGGTTCTGTAATTAGCTGAATTTTAAAACATTTCATAGCTGCTCTAACTAATGCTTCAATAATCCGATTAATCATAACTTCTCTCCTATCGACGGCAGATAAAACAGATGTAAAAATATCAGAAACTCCAGGAGAAGGTTGAGAGTTAAAAACATAACTAAAAAATTCAACATCAGGCGTTAAAATCATAGAACCATGTTGTAATATTGCCCTACCCTTTCTCAATTGGGCACTACCGATTAATTTTCCACCATTAGGTAATATTAAATCTGCACCAGTAGAAGTGCCAAAACAGTTAGGGTTGTGGATATAACCTCTTCCCGCACTGCCATAAACTAAGTCCACACCGAGCGATCGCCACCCCACTATTAAAAATTCACAAATAGCCTGATAAGACTCAATACGACTGCCAGGAAAACCAGAAGTTATAACACTATAAGTTAAATCTCCCTGATGCAAAACCGCCCTGCCACCAGTAGGACGACGGACAATATCTATCGGTTTGCCTTGCCAAGTCAGATTTTGCCAATATTCAGGATAACGTCGTTGATGATAACCCAGAGAAATGGTCACAGGTTGCCAGGTGTAAAAGCGGAGAGTTGGTGGAATATTTCCTTGCAGATGTTGGTGTAGCAACCATTCATCTATTGCCATTTGTAACTTGCCGGTTGTCGTTAGTAAGGGAATAAGTCGCCAAAACATGATGGAAGAAGGAAGAAGGAATAAGGAATAAGGAAAAATCTGGCGTTGTCTGAGTTTTAAGCTTTTGATATGTCAAATACAATAATGGCGACTGCTATATTTCAGCGGACCAGTCTGCTGACCTGTTTGATTTCCATTTTCGAGTTTTCTAGCTTTAACTTTAGGTATTACAAGACAGTTATTAATAATTCTCTGAAGTAATTTTTGTGGCCTCATTTCTTTGAATACATATAATATCATGTTCGTTTAATAGCATGATAAAAAACTTTCTTCTGCTCTTCCCTCTTTTTTCCTCCCGACTTCTGACTCGGTCCTCCTCCGTCGTTATTTATCAGTATTCAACCGCACATGATATAAGTACATTTTTTTTACTATACTTATCATATCAAATTATTTTTGCAACCCATAAAAATCCTTTAGAAACCTTCCGTATTTCCAGTAAAATATCTGATAAATCTGTAATCAATGTTTTTTTCACATCTACCTCTAGGTCAAAAATTAGAATTATCACCAAATCATGTTCATATTTGGAGTAAAAATCTAAAATCACCTCCATCTGAAATTGAAGAATTATCAAAAATCTTATCCTCAGACGAAATAGATAGAGCCAAAAAATTTCATTTTGAACGAGATAAAAATCGTTTTATTATTGCCAGAGGAACACTCAGAAAAATCCTTAGCTGTTACTTAAATATTGAACCTAAAAAATTACAATTTACTTATAGTGAACGAGGCAAACCCTACTTACCAGATACCTCTATATTATTTAATTTATCTCACTCTCAAGATTTAGCTTTATATGCTATTACCACAGTTAATTTAATTGGTATTGACTTAGAATATATTCGCCCAATGAATGATGCTGAAGCCTTGGCAAAACGTTTCTTTACTTCCCAAGAATACAACCTTATTAGTCAGCTTCCTCCTCAACAACAACAAGAAATTTTCTTCAAAATATGGACTTGTAAAGAAGCCTATTTAAAAGCTACTGGAGATGGATTAGCAGGAGGATTGGAAAAAGTCGAAGTTTGTTTAAAACCAGAACAACCAATACAGTTTATTAGTATTAATGGAGATTTTCAAGAAGCTTCCCGTTGGTATTTACATCAGTTTATTCCTGAATCTAATTACATTGCTGCTGTAGTAGTGGCAGGGATAAATCAAAACTTGAGTTTTTGGCAGACAATAGAATTGGGTATTGAAGCTATGTTTAAAGACTGCACTCGCAGGTGGATATAATCTAGAAGGAAGTCAAGCCAATGTACAAGGTTTGACGCGCTTTAATTTTACTGATAGCTATCGCTTATACGACTTCATGTTATCAAGGTAAAATCATCAAAAAATCCCGTTATCAAAACTATATTTGTAGATGAACACAAGGCGGGGCGAAAATATAAAAGACATAGCAATTTTGGCGTTGCTGAATCAAGGCATGAAAATAAAAATTGAACAATCTGAAATAGTTATTATTCAATAGTTTAGCAATTACCAAAAAATACAAATCATACCCAAAATCAGCAACGCCGCAATTTTTTGGTAGGGATGCACTACCAAAATTTTGATTATGGTCAATTAAAAAGCATCACTATGAAGGTAAGTACTTGCTTCAGGATTCTGTTTTAGAATGTTGGGTTTCGGAGTACCTTAACCCAACCTACTTTTACTGAATTTCTACTACTACAAATCATATTAAATACTCAATATTTTTAAGAAAGTTTTAATGCACGAGAACTAAACGTTAATTAATAAATATGGATATCTGTATAAATACCTAGCTTTTTACAAAAAGAAATATTGTATAGCAAAAAAAACCGGATTATATTAATAATAATTAACATAATAATAGCAAAAATACGGATAAATAATGCTAATCTAATAACAAGTAAAAATCAGGGAGCCACCTAAAGAAGTACCGAATTTTAGGTGAGATGATTTAGCATAGGCTAGTAGTTGAGTAATAAATTGTATTTGGTACTAAACAAATAATTAGGGTGACTCCTTAGAACTAGCGGCTCTGGATGGAGGGCTAAGGAGAATAACATGAATAATATAATAATGGGGACTCAGCTTTTAGATGAGTCTGAAATGTCTGCTTTGAATTTAGGATTATTAAGTTTAGAAGAAAGCTTGAAAGTAATTGCTACAGATGGCAGTTTATTACCAATATTTGAAGTAGCTTTTGGTAATCAATTTGAGCGAGAAAAAGCAGAAGATTTGTGAGGGAAGTGGGAAGTAGAAAATTTAGAATGGTTGCCCAAGATTGATATTCGCTCCGCAGCAGAGATTAATAGTGCGAATGGTGCTTTTGCAGGAGCTAATAATACTATTTATTGAGCGAAAGAAGATACAGAAATTTAGCGTTTAGTTGTTAAGTAATTATAAAAGTTTTACTTAATGGAAAAATATTTTCATCAATTGATAATGGATAATTACCTCTGGTTAAAACCGTTCGGGAATTGAATATAAGGAAATCTCCTAGCACTTTTTTTTTCATAGAGCGGGGTGGCTTTTAACCAAGGAATGTAATTATTAATAATTAATAATTAATTATTCAGTAATTTATACCGTTTTGAAATGAAGCGGTATTATATTTCTCCATTTCAGGCTGTTTATTTCGTTAACATCAGATCATAATTAAGGAGAATATCATGGATCAAATCGACACTACAGGCATCGATAATATTAAGGAATCTCTAGAACAGATCAAACTCTTAACTGAAACAGTTAGTAAATTCGGTACTCTGGCAGAGCCATTAGCAATATTAGAGACAAGTTTGGGAAAGGTAATTGATTTAGGAAATCAAGTTGAAGAAAATTTAATTGAGCCAATTAACGAGTATTTTTCAGCAGACCCAAATGACACAACAGAAGAACTAATTGACAGACTCAATAATCTAGTACCAAATATAGATAATGCTCAATTTGATTCAGGACTGAATTTATTAACCTTTGATTTAAGTTTGTCTCCCATTCAAACAAAATCAATTAATCTAAATGGCGGTGATTTTAAGCTAGGATTTGATGGAGAAACTCAAATCGATCTAACAACTGGTTTAGATTTTAAGGCCACTGTCGGTTTAGACCTAAATAATCAACAAAATTCCTTTATTGATATTAATAAGTTATTAGGGACAGCTAGTGTTGATAATACGAATTCTCCCCTAAATGCAGATTTAGATGTTGGTTTTTTAGGGGCAAGTATTCAAGGGGGTACAGTTGATTTAGACGCATCAATTGAAGCGACCTTTAATGACCCTGGTGGCAACGGAAATAAGATTACACTCTCAGAATTAGAGATTGCAGAATCTGATTCAGAAAAACAAATTCAAAACCTGCAAGATTTAGTGAATTTGTCATCAACAGGTACAATTTTGGCAAATTTACCTGTGGAAGTAAAGTCTGGTGATGTTGTCTTGGGTTCTACTCCATCACAACCTGTAGAAATTACTCTAGGAGATGGCACAACAAATTTCTTTGAAACGGCACCACAACTTCAGCTTCCCGGTGATAAACTCTGGACAGATTTTACAAATATTACGGCTAAAGATTTTATTGGTATTGTTCGACAACTAGGTTCCTGGTTAGATCAACTTCGTCAATCTGATATCTATGGAATTGAAATTCCTTTTATAGATAATAAAACTTTGGGAGATTTACTTGATATTGGAACAGGTTTGGAAAACAGTTTTGTTAGCAAGTTGATTGATCAAGAAAAGATTCAACTCGATCCTGACGATCGTGATTCTACTGTTTATCAAGAAATCCTTAAATTTGCATCAGTTCAAGAACTCGCTACTCTTTTAGAAGAAATACTTCCAGGTACAAATATTAATGCTCAGTATGATAAGACGAGTGGTGAACTGACTTTTGATTTAACCCTTTCTCCCTTTGAAGGTTCCGAAGATGTCGAGTTGCCTTTAGATTTCGATCTGAATCTAGAACCTTTAGGTAATATTAGTAGTGAAGCGAATGTAACAGTTACACCTACGGGGACGCTCAATTTAACTTTTGGAATTGACTTAGATAAATTAACCCAAAATCTTACTGTCGATACAGAACTAAGTGACCTTAATAATGGCAATGGTATCTTTAATACAGTTGGTAACAACGACATCGAAATTACAGTACAAGATGATAATACTTTTCAAGTTAACTTGGACTCTGCTAATACAATTGGAGATGTAATTAATACTATTAATACAGCTGCAGCAGGTCAGGTTATTGCCAAGATTGATCCTAACAAAAATCGCATCATTTTAGAAGATCAAACCAGTGGAGATAAAGAATTAACTGTCAAGTCAATTAATAGTTCAGGTGCTGCATTTGTCCTTGGAATTTTAGGAACAGACTCTTCAGATTCCACTGAAGAACCCCCGGTTCAAGATGGTATAATAGAAGGTCAACTAATAGATACACGCTCATTTGGCGAGTCTATTTTTATTGACAATACCTCACTAGAAGCAGGTGTTGATATTAATGGCAATTTTGAAGCTGCAGCTAATTTAGGTTTGTTAGAAATTGAGGTAAATGATGGTCAAGCTAATATTAATTCCTCCGTTAATCTAGCTTTAGGCGAAACAACTGGAGATAATCGTCTCACCATTGATGAACTATATAATGCCATTGATAATAATGTCAATCAAATTATCACAAATCAAGACATTAATGGAACAGCTACTCTCAATTTACAAGATATTACTCTTCCCAACAATCCACTAAATATACCCATCGGTGATGATGCAAGTGTTACTGTTGAGATTAACGATATTACTCAACCCACAGAACCAGAGGTTACTGTAGAAGGATTTGAGAATATCTTTGATAATTTGAGTGAATTAGATTTCTCAACAGTTGTGGCTTACTTAACTGATGCAGTGGGTTTCTTAGGAAACTTAGCTGATGAAAATAACTTCCCACTTCTCAATGAAGAAATTCCTCTAATTAATCTGAGTATTAATGACGTACTAGATTATAGCGATCGCTTTGCCGACATCATAGAACAAATCTCTGAAAATCCAACAAATACAATTGAAACCCTAGAATCTGTTATTCAAGAAGCATTAGGAGAAATTTCGGGTAATTCCGAAGTCGATTTATCTTTGATTGATGATGTTTTGCGGGTCGATCTACAATTAGAAGCTGATTTTGAGGATAATTTAGGATTAAATATTGACCTACAGGATTTAACAAAATCTGCCGGAATAGACCTTCCAGAAGCCATTACCAATTTAATTGGTGTTGGTGCTTCAGCACAACTAAACTTAAAAGCAAATGCAGGTTATCAAATTGCTTTGGGATTTGATTTAAGTCAAGATAATCCCCAACCATTTTTGTTTGAAGGAAAACCAGAAGAAGGCGGAACAGGTTTAATTTTAGAAGCAAAAGCATCTGCAGACAATCTAGATTTTACAGCCAATGTAGGACCATTGAATCTATCTGTGGAAAATGGAACTGCATCCATTGCCGATCCTGATGGCAATCCAATTACCTTTACTGTTAATCTGAAAAATAGTGACGATGGACGACTATATTTAGGTACAGAAACCATTGACTTTGAGGCTGACCTGGGACAAGCAACTGCCAAAGCAAATCTACCGATCGATTTATCCCTGTCTACAACTACTGACCCCCTAGAAATTGTCATAGACGATCTTGAAGGGTTACTACTAGGAACGTCTACTCTCACTACAGACAACTTCACGTTGCCAGACTTTAGTAACCTGTTGGAATTACCTGATTTCAGTGTATCCAATCTGCTGAAAAATCCAGATACATTAATCAATGGAATAGATACCTTATTAGCCACCCTACAAGATGGACTCAATGGTGAAATCTTAGGGGTTTCTTTACCCATTGTCGGTGATGCGTTAGCTGAAACAGAAGCAAGTCAGTTTATCGAGGATTTCCGTGAAGATGTTCTTGAAGAATTGAGGCGTCAGATCAATAATGCAGGTGATAATGTTATTGAAGTTGTCCAAAAAGCATTATTTGATGTATTTGGAGCGAGTGGTTTAGGGTTATTACAAGACGGAGATGGTCAAGATGGAATTACCCTTGAAGATATTCTCGTCATAGAAACTGACGATGATATTCAGTTTGATATGAATCTAGGTCAAAATACTAATTTTGAAATTCCCGCCGGATTTGATATTGGCATTCCTGCATTAAATCTTGATGTGGATGCCAATGTCGATGTGGATCTAGATTGGAATTTAGACTTTGGTTTTGGTATCAATGAAGACCAGGGTTTCTATTTTAATACCTCAGATGAAGACGAACTAGAAGTTACCCTAAAAGCTGGTTTAAAATCTGATACTGAAGGTCAACCTGCTACAGCAACAGGAAAACTAGCCTTTTTGCAAGTTGATGTTACAGATCAGGACAGTCAATTGGGTGGTAAATTCACCATTGATATCCAAGACCCTAACTCAGATAATCAATTAACTTTAAATGAGTTAGTCTCTGGGGGTTCTCTCAGCAATTTGTTTGACACCGACCTTAAAGGTCTGGATGGTCAAGAAAATCCCGGTGCCAATGTTGATTTAGATTTAAAAGTCAGTTTTGAGGGAGATGCTAATTTTCCACAACTTGAGAGTAATTTCAAACTTGACTGGGAATTCGCTCCTGAAGGCAGTCAAAGTTTAGCAAATAGCGGTCAAAGTTTAGCAGATAGCGTTCAGAATAGTTCGCCTGATGTTGGCTTTTATGACATCCAACTTGATATGGGTAGTTTCCTGAATGACTTTGCAAAACCTATTCTAGGCACCATTAAGGATATTACTGACCCTCTTGACCCCATCATCAAGTTTATTGACGATCCCATTCCCCTAATTTCTGATTTGGCTGGTGATGTTGATTTACTCGATCTAGCAAAATTTTCAGGGTATGTCGATCCAAAAGTCATTGACACTGCAAGAAATTTTATCGGTGCAGTTAATAGGATTAATGAATTATTAGACGCAGAAGATTCAGGAAAAGTTTCATTTGGTGACTTTGTTTTAACTGGAGATGATTCCCAACTGGATGATTTAGATTTAAGCGACCCCAATGCTACCTTACCAAATCTTCAAGATTTGCAACTTGACCTTCCAGCACCAACATTTACCGCAGGTACACCAGACTTTGTCACTAAAGCAGAACAACAACCCGGTGGTGGATTAGAATTTCCGATCCTTGAGAACCCAGCATCCGTTTTTGGTCTTTTCCTCGGACAAGATGCTGATTTATTTACCTACGATATGCCAACCTTTGACTTTACTTTTGGTTATAGTCAACCCTTCCGAGTTTTAGGTGTGATTAAGTTTACTATAGGAGGTAGTTTAGGGGCAAAGTTGGATTACGATTTCGGTTATGACACTTTTGGACTGCGCAAGTTTGCTGAGGGAGGCAGTTTTGCCAATGTATTTGATGGATTTTTCCTTGATGATTTAGATAAAGATGGAGTTGATAAACCAGAAACTGTTCTGCAGGCACGTTTATTCGCTGAAGGTGGACTTGATGCTTTCATACTAGGAGGCGGTGTAGGTGGAGGACTCACTGGAACTGTCAACTTAGATTTGAATGATGTAAACGATGACGGTAAAGTTCGAGCTACTGAGATTGCTCAACTATTCGAGTGTGCTGAACACCAGGGTAATCAATTAGGAAAACTTGCTTACTTATTTGAGATTGAAGGAGATATCACCCTAGATTTCTATGCGTTTGTTGAGACTTTCTTCTCACGCAAAACATTTGAAATTGCAGAGTTTGAACTCTTCGAGTTTGAGTTATCACACCCAGATTGCTTTCCTATCCTCGCTGAAGATCTGGGAGGCGGAGTTTTACGTCTCAATATGGGAGATGCAGCACCCGATCGCCTATTTGGAGATACTGTTGATGGTAGTGAAATTTTCATCGTTAGTAGTCAGCAAGGGAACCAGGTAACTGTAGATGCAACTTTACCTAGCTTTGGTGATGCAACTGGTGATTATGAAACAGCAACAAATCTCAGTAAAATCTTGGCCAATGGTGCAAAAGAAAATGATTCAGTTACTATCAATGTTGATGTAAATGCAGAACTCTCTGGCGGTGATGGTAACGACATTTTGACTGGAGGTGGCGGTCAAGATACCATAAATGGAAATTCAGGAAACGACACTCTCCAAGGAAACGGCAATTCCGATGTGATTTCTGGAGATGCAGGAAACGATGATATTAACGGTGGTGCAGGAGAGGACATAGTTGATGGTGGTCTAGGAAACGATATTGTTGCCGGAGGTACTGACAACGATACAGTATCTGGTGGAGAGGGAGACGATCAACTATTGGGAGAAGCAGGAGACGACTTCTTTGAAACAGAAGCAGGTAATGATAACATTGATGGCGGTGATGATACTGACTTAATAGATTATCAGGAGGCAACACAAGCTGTAGTTGTAAATCTTGACGACAGCAAAGATTATCAAAATTCAGGTGGTATTGGTGATTTAGAGGATAGCTTTCAGATTGATGCTGCTACTGCCAAGGATGGTTTGGGAGGTGAAGACCAGATTTTCAATGTTGAAAATGTCATCGGTTCAGAATTTGATGATGTGATTATTGGCAACGCTAGTGATAACGAAATTACTGCACTGAATGGAAACGACCTCGTTATTGGCAACGCAGGAAACGATACAATTGATGGCGGAAACGGTGGAAATGTTGTTAGCTATCGTCGAGATCCGAGTTCAGTTAATGTTAGCCTTGAAGTCGGGGAAGCTACAGATGGTTGGGGAGATATAGATGCACTTTCCAACATTGAAAACGTCGTTGGTTCAGAATTTGACGACGAAATTACTGGCAATGTAGAAAAAAATATTATTACTGCTGGTGGTGGAGACGATACAGTTAATGGTCGAGAAGGCAACGACGAATTGTTTGGTGAAGCTGATAACGACCTCCTCAAAGGAGAACAAGGTAACGACTTCATCGACGGTGGAGAGGAAAACGATACAGTCACTTATGACAACTCACCCAATGGAGTAGTGGTCAATATCGACGAACAACAAGACTACGAAAACCCAGGAGGTTATCAGCACACAACCATTGTCACCGAAAAACCCATCCCCACCGATACCGAACCTGACTTTACCATTGAAAAGGGCACTGCTCAAGACGGTTTCGGCACCATAGACACTCTCAAAAACCTTGAAAATATCATCGGTTCAGAATTCAATGACGTTCTCATCGGCAACGAAAAAGACAACCGTATCGAAGGTCTTGCAGGCAACGACATAATGGTAGGCAACGCCGGAGACGACCAACTAGACGGAGGCAACGACAATGACACCGCCTCCTACCGCCGAGACCCAGACAAAGTCAACGTCAACCTCGAACAAAACCAAGCCAACGACGGCTTCGGAAGTACAGACGAAATCTTAAACACAGAAAATGTCATCGGTTCCGACTTCGACGACACCATTACAGGAGATGAAGTAGATAACATCATCCACAGTGGAACAGGAAACGACATCGTAGAAGCTCGCGACGGAGAAGACATCATCTTCGGCGAAGAAGGAACAGACGACATCAAAGGAGAAAACGGCAACGACTTCATCGTCGGAGGCAAAGACCCAGACAAACTAGACGGAGGCAACGACAACGACACCGCCTCCTACTTCACCTCCGAAAGTCGAGTCCACGTCAGCCTCTATGACGGCAAAGGTTGGGCAGGAGACGCCAAAAAAGATACCCTCACCAACATCGAAAACCTCGAAGGTTCAGAATACGAAGACCTACTCATCGGCGACAACCAAAACAATATCCTCAGCGGTTTAGATGGAGACGACCTGATCAAAGCTAAAGATGGAGATGACTTCATAGACGGAGGAGAAGGAAGCGATCGCCTCTACGGTCAAGACGGCAACGACACCCTAGAAGGTCAAGCAGGTAACGACCTCCTCAAAGGCGGCCAAGACCACGACCAACTAGACGGAGGAGAAGGCAACGACAACCTCCACGGTCAAACAGGTAAAGACACTCTTTCTGGAGGAGCAGGCAACGACAACCTCAAAGGAGGAGCAGGAGACGATGAATTAGACGGCCAAGCAGGCAACGACAACCTAGAAGGAGAAACAGGCGACGACAACCTCAAAGGAGGAGATGGAAACGACCAACTAGACGGAGGAGCAGGCAACGACAACCTCCAAGGAGAAGCAGGAGACGACCAACTATACGGAATGGGAGGTCAAGACAACCTCAATGGAGGAAGTGATGACGACCTCCTAGAAGGAAGAGCAGGCAACGACCAACTAGAAGGAGGAGAAGGCAACGACCGCATCTACGGCAACCAAGGAAACGATAACCTCTCTGGAGGAGAAGGCAACGACCTCCTCAAAGGTGGTTTTGACAAAGATACCCTTGATGGTGGAGCTGGAAACGACGAACTATTCGGTCAAATAGACAAAGACCTACTCAAAGGAGGAGAAGGCAACGACAACCTCTGGGGAGGAGGCAACGACGATCGCCTTTATGGAGAAGATGGAGACGACTACCTCAACGGCGAAGTAGGAAACGACACATTAGAAGGCAACGAAGGCAACGACCGCCTCTACGGAGAAGACGGAGACGACGAAATCAAAGGAAACACAGGTCGCGACTACCTAGATGGAGGAGCAGGAAACGACGAACTTTTAGGCAACGAAGACAATGACCGCATTTACGGTCGCGAAGGAGACGACATCCTGGAAGGAGGAACAGGTCAAGACATACTCGACGGTGGAGCAGACGACGACTTCATGTATGGAGAATCAGGAGGCGATCGTCTAGATGGAGGAGAAGGAGAAGACTACCTAGATGGAGGAGAAGGAGACGACCGACTCAAAGGTGAAGCAGGAGACGACCATCTGTTAGGTCAGTCTGGTCGAGATTATTTAGATGGAGGAGAAGGGGAAGACATACTCGAAGGAGGAGAAGAAGCAGACTTATTATTAGGTAAAGAAGGAGATGACCTACTCGAAGGTGGTGAGGGCGATGACGAATTAGACGGTGGAGCAGACGAAGACCAACTTTACGGTCAAGAAGGTAACGATACCCTGAAAGGAGGTACAGGTAACGACTATCTTGAAGGAGGTGAGGGCGATGACGAATTAGACGGTGGTGAAGGAAACGACCAACTATATGGTCAAGAAGGCAAAGACATCCTTTCTGGAGAAGAGGGTAACGACAACCTTTATGGAGGGGATGATGATGACCAACTAGAGGGAGGTACAGGAAACGACTTACTTTCTGGAGAGGAAGGTAATGATACTTTAGATGCTGGAGATGGTGATGACAACCTAGAAGGTGGTGAAGGTGATGACGAACTTACAGCAGGAAAAGGGGAAGACCAACTTTATGGTGAAGAAGGTAATGATACTTTAGATGCTGGAGTTGGTCACGACTATATTGAAGGTGGTGAAGGAGATGATGAAATTACAGCAGGTGAAGGTGATGACCAAGCTTACGGAGGTACAGGAAACGATAATATTAATGGTAATGCAGGTAACGACTTACTTGATGGTGAAGAGGGTGATGATGTTATTGAAGGTGAGGAAGGAGATGATTACATTATTGGTGGTGAAGGTGATGATGAGTTAAGTGCAGGTGCGGGTAATGACTTGTTGGAAGGTGGTGAGGGTAACGACTCCTTACATGGCAATGAGGGTGATAATATTCTCGATGGTGGGGAAGGTGATGATGAGTTACATGGTGGTAGTGGTAGCGATACATTTGTCTTGCAGCAAGGTGCAGGTTATGATTCAATTTATAATTTCCAAGTAGATGATGATTTCTTTGAGTTAATAGATTTGACTTTTGAGGAGTTGGAAATAGCTGAGGAAACAGAGTCGAGTGATAATACTGTGATTAGTGTTTTGGATAGTGGGGAACAACTTGCTTTTGTGGAGGGTGTGAATGCTGATGAGTTGACTGGTTTTTATTTCTTCCCTTTTAGTAGCGATGAGGAGGCACAGTTTGAAACTTTGGCAGAAGAGGAGGATATTACCTCTGATGCTGAGTCTCTAGAAACTGATGAGTCGGATGACGCTGTGGCAGAAGAGGATGATATTACTTCTGATTCTTCAGAAACTGATGAAACTGTGGCAGGGGAGGATGATATTACTTCTGATTCTTCAGAAACTGATGAGTCGGATGAAACTGTGGCAGGGGAGGATGATATTACTTCTGATTCTTCAGAAACTGATGAAACTGTGGCAGGGGAGGATGATATTACTTCTGATTCTCCAGAAACTGATGAAACTGTGGCAGAAGAGGAAGATGTTACTTCTGATTCTCCAGAAACTGATGAAACTGTGGCAGAAGAGGAAGATGTTACTTCTGATTCTGAATCTCAGGAAACTGAGAATGAAACTGTAGTAGAAGAGGATGATATTGCTTCTGAATCTGAATCTCCAGAAACTGATGAGTCGGATAATTCTGTGGCAGAGTCGGAAGATGTTACTTCTGATTCTGAATCTCCAGAAACTGATGAGTCGGATAATTCTGTGGCAGAGTCGGAAGATGTTACTTCTGATTCTGAATCTCAGGAAACTGAGAATGAAACTGTAGTAGAAGAGGATGATATTGCTTCTGAATCTGAATCTCCAGAAACTGATGAGTCGGATAATTCTGTGACAGAAGAAGCGATCGCTTCCAACGAATCCAAGGAAGAGAAAACTGATACTCTAACTGGTGAAGAAGTATCTACAGAAATAGATGACAAACTACTTAATGGTGGGTCTGACTCACCCTCAGACAATACAGATGAGTTTCTACTTGCTGGAGATGAGTTAGCTTCTATCCCTGAAATTGAAGTTCAAGAGTTAATTACATCATCTGATAATAATATGATTGAGGATGATATCACAACAGGTTCAAGGACTATTGAAACTGCCGAGCGTGATAGTCAAGATCCAGTTTTAGCAGCCATAGATACGAATGATATGGCACTGATTTAATTGACATTCTCGGAGAATTCTGGACTCAGGACTTAGGTCATATCAAATCCGTTTTATTGGACATAAAAAAATTATCCAATAGTCATAACTACGCTCATCTTTGTAATTCTCTCTCCTCCTGACTCCTGACTCCTGACTTCCCCTCCTGGGAGGGGGAGGGGCGAGGGGTGGGTTGACTCCTCCTAACTTAACCATTCTATGGCTGTTTAACTGGATTTGATATCATGCTGCGCTTGACCTGTTGCGTAGCGTTAACGCAGTTGTGCGCCAGCTAAACAAAAACTTTTTGTTTGTAGTATTGTTATAGCCCATGAAATATTTACTTTGTTTGCTAAATTTATACTACAAACTGACAAATTTTTGATAACTTTACTCACCACTAAATTATACACTCAACTCACACCCACAAAATCTCAGTCTTGCTCACATCTCCATCGAACAACTACTATTTTTTTCTCCTAACCATTGCTCCCCTAACCGCTGGAGAGCTATCATAACTGGTTGCACTTCTAACCCTTTATCCGTCAAAGAATATTCAACATGGGGAGGCACTTCCGGAAATACCTGCCTTGCTAACAAACCATACTTTTCTAACTCTCTGAGTCTTAACGTCAGTGTTTTTGAGCTAATTCCTGGCAGTGCTTCTAATAATTCGTGAGTTCGGCGATCACCACTCAACAACTGTTGCAAAATCAATACCGACCATTTACTACCCAATATTCCTAATACAAACTGAATCGGACAATTGTTGTTTAAACACAATATATCCCTCATTTTAACATCCGATTTGACATTCTTATTTTTAACTTTCATTTTTTTCTAACTCTTAAAAATTTATCTTTCTTCAATAATAACCTTTACCACTGAAAAAACAAAATTTTTTACTTTTTGTAACTAAAGATTTTTTCCGACCCTATATTGCAATTACAGTAGAAAGTATTAGGATGTAGATGGAGGTCAAAAATCCTCCTCTAGCTAAAAAACTAGAATCTATGTAGAAATAATCCACCTTAATTATGGAGTTTAAAAGTTAGGGATCGATAAGTTTGTTTTTCTTAACATCCCACAAATCAATCATTATATTTAACATTGTGAAAAAAAAAGAAACAAAACTAAATAAATAAATCCTGCCTCGTAACACGGCATAAATAAAACATTGGAGGAGAAAATTATGGTGAACCTATTAGGTCAAAAAAGCCCAAAAAAAGTAGATGTAACAGCTTTTGTCCTATGGTTTGAAGAAGTAGGAATTGCAGATATTCCATTAGTGGGAGGAAAAAACGCATCCCTGGGAGAAATGATTCAACAATTAACTCCCAAAGGTGTAAACGTTCCCAATGGATTCGCCACCACTGCTTACGCATATCGGTATTTCATCCAAAAAGCTGGATTAGAGAAAAAACTGCGAGAACTATTTGCTGATCTAGATGTAGAAGATGTCAGGAATTTACGGCAACGAGGCAAACAAGCTCGCACCCTCATCCTCGACACCCCATTTCCAGAAGAATTAGAATCAGCCATCGTCGCAGCATATCATCAAATGTGCGATCGCTACGGCACTTCTGCTGAATATTGTGACACACTAGAAGGCAACTCCAAACAAGAGTGCGAACGCTACACCAAAGAAGTTGACGTAGCAGTACGATCCAGCGCCACTGCTGAAGATTTACCAGATGCGAGTTTTGCCGGACAACAGGAAACCTACCTCAACATTTACGGTGATGAAGCAGTATTAGAAGCTTGCCACAAGTGTTTTGCCTCCATATTCACAGACCGCGCCATCTCCTACCGCACCATCAAAGGTTTCGACCACTTCGACATTGCTTTATCAGTGGGCGTGCAAAAAATGGTACGTTCAGACCTCGCCTCCTCCGGTGTCATGTTTTCCATCGATACTGAAACCGGATTCAAAAATGCTGCCCTGGTAACAGCAGCTTACGGTTTAGGTGAAAACGTCGTGCAAGGGGCAGTCAACCCAGACGAATACTTTGTTTTCAAACCCACCCTCAAACAAGACTTCCGCCCCATACTAGAAAAACGCCTGGGTACAAAAGAACTGAAGATGATTTATGACATCGGTGGTTCCAAACTTACCAAAAACGTGCCAGTGCCAGTTTCCGAAAGGGAAAAATATTGCATCAATGACGACGAAATATTGCAACTGGCAAAATGGGCCTGTGTTATTGAAGAACATTATTCTCAAGTGCGTGACCATTACACGCCAATGGATATTGAATGGGCAAAAGACGGTCTCACTGGCGAACTGTTCATTGTGCAAGCGCGTCCAGAAACAGTACAATCTCAAAAATCTGGCAGCATTCTCCGTAACTTCAAACTTAAAGGTAGCAGTGATGTATTAGTTCGCGGTCGCGCCGTGGGAGAAATGATTGGGCAAGGTGAAGCTCGTGTTATTCTTGACGTGCATAAAATTGACGAATTCATGCCAGGGGAAGTTTTGGTGACTAACAAAACCGACCCAGACTGGGAACCTATTATGAAAAAAGCTAGCGCTATAGTTACCAACCAAGGGGGACGCACTTGCCATGCTGCTATTATTGCGCGGGAGATGGGTATTCCAGCAATAGTTGGTTGTGGTGATGCTACTAAAGTGTTGATGACTGGTCAGGAAGTAACTGTTTCTTGTGCTGAGGGTGAAGAGGGCAAGGTTTATGAGGGTATGGTGCCGTTTGAGGTACAGGAAACTTTGTTAGGTGACTTACCTAAGACTCGCACTAAGATTTTGATGAACGTTGGCAACCCAGAGGAAGCTTTTGGTCTGTCTTCTATTCCTTGCGATGGTGTGGGGTTAGCACGGTTGGAATTTATTATTGCCAATCATATTAAAGCTCACCCATTAGCTTTAATTCACTATGATGAGTTGGACGATCCGTTAGTAAAACGGGAAGTTCGTAACTTGACTGGGTTGTACGAACAAAAACCTGATTTCTTTGTCGATAAACTGGCGCAAGGTGTAGGTACGATCGCTGCTGCTTTTTATCCTCATCCTGTAGTAGTGCGGATGAGTGATTTCAAGAGTAACGAATATGCGAACCTATTAGGTGGTCGTCAATTTGAACCTGGGGAAGAAAACCCCATGATTGGTTGGCGGGGTGCGTCTCGTTATTACGATCCAAAATATCGCGATGCTTATGCTTTGGAGTGTAAGGCGTTGAAGCGGGTACGGGATGAGATGGGTTTGACTAATGTAATTCCAATGATTCCGTTCTGTCGGACTCCTGATGAAGGTCGCAAGGTATTAGCGGAGATGGAGAAAAATGGTTTGAAACGAGGCGAGAATGGGTTGCAGGTGTATGTGATGTGCGAGTTGCCCAGTAATGTGATTTTTGCAGACGAATTTGCGCAAGTATTTGATGGTTTTTCTATCGGTTCTAACGATTTGACTCAGTTGACTTTGGGTTTAGACCGAGATTCGGCATTAGTAGCGCATATTTTTGACGAACGCAATGAAGCGGTACGTCGGATGGTGAAAATTGCCATTAAAGCTGCTAAGAAATACGATCGCAAGATTGGTATTTGCGGTCAAGCGCCAAGTGATTATCCAGAATTTGCCCGCTTCTTAGTTGAGGAAGGTATTGACTCGTTGAGTTTAAATCCCGATTCATTATTGAAGACTCTCTTGGATATTGGCAAGATGGAGGAGTCAGGTTCAGTGATGGATGACATTATGGATGTAGCGAGGGCGAAGTAATTTTACAGCGGTTTTTGTTTATGGCGATATAGTTCATTAATTTGAAAAGCGCTGTAGTAGACTGACACACTTTAAATGGTGCAATAAGTGTAGGTTGGGTTGAGGGACGAAACCCAACAAATATCTTTCTTCCCTACTCCCTATTGCACAGTTTTAGCTGTGTCGGTCTAGTAGGTTGTTGATAATTTATATCTTTGTCTAGAAACTAGCGATCGCTCCTTTCGTTAAAAAGATTCTAGTAAAAAGGAGCGATATTGTCTCTTTTTACTGATAACTGATAACTGATAACTGATAACTGAAATCTATTCTTCCTCATCAAAGACTGGCGGCCAAAGTTCAGAAATGGATATTTCCCAACCAGGGAATAGTTCAGGAATGCTCAATATGTCATCCCCTGTGAGTTCAATGGGTTCTCCTGTGGGGCGATAAATTATTACTGTTTCTTCATCAGGATCGATTAATATTGCGACTTGCACCCCCAGTTCGATATATTTTAGGAGTTTCTTTTTTAGAGGGGGAACTCTATCGCTTTGAGACTTGATTTCCACTGCTAGATCGGGTACCATTTCTGCAAAATAGCGGATGCTTCGTGGCAAGCGATCGGCTTTGACAAAAGATACGTCTGGTGCTTTGAGGTTGCTATCAGGTAAGATAAAACCACCAGCAGAGTCAAATACCCGCCCCAGACGACGGGGGTTTATCCAGGTATAAAGGGAAGCGCCTAAACGCATAGTTATTTCGCTTGATATTATATCTGATGGCCCCATAACTGATATTTTTCCACCTTCTAATTCTAATTGATAATCTAAACCAGCTTCGTTGAATAGCGTTTGTACTATTTCTAAGTCTTTGATAGTGACATCCGACATACTTCCTCAGCAATTATATGATGATATGATGATAGGTTGATTTGTATTTTAGCAGAAAATGCTACATATTGAAATCACGCCCCAAGTGACTATCCTCAATTTACCCGCTTCTTAGTTGAGGAAGGTATTGACTGTACACTCTCAAAAAAATTTTTTTATACATCAGTAAAAACTAGGTGAATTGATATCAATTTAATCAAAAAAATCAGTATTTTTGTGTAAAAATCGTTTTTTTTATTGTCTATTTTTACTTTATATATTTAAGTATCAGGTTGAATAAACCCCGCATATTATACCCCTTTCTTGACTAAAAATAACTGCTGTTATTACAGAATAATTACTTAAATTTTAAAATTTAAGCGATTAAAAGTTTCTGGCTGACTAGGTTAGCAAAAAATCTAGATTCACCAATCAAAAATAATTGACATTGTAGTGTTATAGTGAATATCAATTAGTTCAAATAAGTTTCCAGTTAATTGGTCGAGCCAAATTAATTATGGCACAAATTAACTATTCATCTGAGATGACAACAAAAATTGTGTAAAATTCTCAAAAAACTCAGCCTTAGATAAACTACCATCCTGGTTAACATCGCTGACTTTCCAGAAACTTTCAATCTCTTGCTCAGTATAACCAAGCTTCTTAAACTTAGATTCAATTTCAGACATTTCTAAAATACCATCTTTATTGACATCAATCTCTTCAAAAACTTGCAGTATAGAATCCTTAAAAAGTGCCTGAGAAAAAGCTTTACGAAGCCCATTTTCAATTACATCTAAAAACGAACTTTTTTTAGTTTCGGTCAACCAAGGGTCCAGAACCGTAAAATATCACGCTATGTGACGTTTTATATCAGTTTTATGAAGCAGCAGTTGATAATTTTTTAATATAAAAGATGTAGATATTGTGGTCAAGAACGGTTTTGGACGACGTTTAGCAAATGCTGGTGTCTTTGAGATATTTGAAATCGCAGGTTGGGATTTAATCTTGGCAATTTGGCCATACCTCATTCCTTACATTGAAAATTCCATTGAAACACCATCATTACTCCAAGAGAAAGTCGATACAGGTGAGCTTGGCCTGAAAACGGAAAAAGGTTTCTATGACTGGACTCCAGAATCATCAGAGGCTTTAAAAAAACGACTTTCTGATGCTTTAATTAAGATTGCTCAATGGTCATAAGTATCTAGGTTAAATTAACCTAACATTTAGAACTTTAATTTTTAAGTCTCAAATGTAATTTTTGCGAACAATTTTCTGGACAGGATTTGGAAAATATGTTGTAGGGAATAGGGAATAGGTAAAAAAAATCAAGTATTTTTCTATTTTAATCGATCATTAAGCAAATATAGCAGTCGCCATTACTGGCGCGAACATTCTCAAATATAGTCACAGCAAAAATTTAACTTCAGCCTTCAACCTTCAGCCTTAAGACTTCAGTTATGAAGCCAGTGTTTGTTCCGTTAGGATAGAACGCCAAATATTCTTGTAGGGACGTTCCATGGAACGTCCCTACTTTTTTTCGGAGATGTCTAGTAAGAGTAATTAATCGCCAACTACATCTTCACAGTTACAGTCTTAGTCTCTGTATACTGCTGTAAACCATACTCTCCCAACTCCCGACCAATACCAGACTGCTTAAAACCACCAAAAGGTGCAGCAGCATCAAACACATGATAACAATTTATCCAAACTGTACCCGCACGAACACTATGAGCTACAGCATGAGCCTTACCTACATCTCGCGTCCACACTCCAGCAGCTAAACCATACATCGTATCATTCGCCCTTTGTACCAGTTCATCAATATCCTTAAACTTAATGATGCTCATCACCGGACCAAAAATTTCTTCTCTGGCAATCTTCATCTCATCTTGCACGTCAGCAAATACAGTGGGTGCAATAAAATAACCGCGATCGCCTACTCTTGCCCCACCACATAACATCTGGGCACCATCCCGTTGACCAGATTCAATATAACCCATCACTTTATTAAACTGTTCCTCATCTACCTGAGGACCCTGTTCAGTATTATCTGCAAACGGGTCGCCCACCATCCGGCGTTTTGCCCGTTCCACACTCTTAGCAACAAACTCGTCATAACATTTCTCTTCCACAAATAAACGAGAACCCGCATTGCAACACTGACCTTGGTTAAAGAACAAACCAAAATGCGCTCCTTCAATAGCAGCATCCATATCTGCATCAGCAAACACAATATTAGGACTCTTGCCACCGAGTTCTAAAGTCACCCGCTTTAAGTTACTCTTGGCAGCAGCTTCCATGATTAAATGACCTACTTCTGTGGAACCTGTGAAAGCAACTTTATCAATATCGTGATGGTGGGAAATGGCAGCACCAGCAGTTGGGCCATAACCAGATAAAATATTTATTACACCAGGAGGAAAACCAGCTTCCACCGCTAACTCTCCCACCCGAAAAGCTGACAATGGTGTTTGTTCGGCAGTTTTCATTACTAATGTATTACCCATTGCTAATGCTGGGGCCAGTTTCCAAGCTTGCATTAATAGAGGGAAGTTCCAAGGAATGATTTGACCGACAACTCCTACTGGTTCGTGGCGGGTGTAACAGAAGTAGGAACCATTGATAGGGATAGTTTTGCCTTGAACTTTGTCCGCCCATCCTGCATAATAGCGATAACAGGCGATGGATAAACGTAAGTCTGCATTGAGAGAGTCATTGAGTGGCTTACCATTATCTAGGGTTTCCAGTCTTGCCAACTCTTCTATATTTTCTTCCATCAAATCTGCTAACTTGTATAGAAGTTCCCCTCGTTTAGTAGCGGACATTTTTGGCCAATCGCCACTGGTAAATGCTTTGCGGGCTGCGATTACGGCTTTGTCTACATCAGGTGCATCTGCTTCCGCAACGTCACAAATAACTTCTCCTGTTGCAGGGTTAATCGTTTCAAAGCGTTTGCCAGAGGCACTTTCTACCCACTCGTTATTAATTAGGAGCTTAGTGGGGCCAATTTTAGCTTTTTGTTCTGGTCTTGTAGCTGTTACCATAAATTTCTCCCTCACTTTGTTGTAAATATAACCTTTTTACCTCTTAGTAGTCTTTTGTCTAAAAAACTTTAGATATTTTTAAGAATACTAGGAGGCTTTTTTGCACTAAATGATGATTAGAGTCCGTACAGACAGCATTTTTGTGCGTCGGCAAGTCCTAGTAACAACCTCAAAAAATGGTAGTAATATCTCATTTCTACTTAATTGGGAGTGGTACGAGAAAAATGGCGACCTCAACTTTCCTAAAGCTGAAGACTACACCCCTGAACAAATAGCTGACATGAAAGCAAGATTAGACCCAATGTTAACAGCAGTCCCTCCACAAGGAACAAATACTGTAATTGTTGGTCACGACGATCTATTTGAAGCTTCAACAGGTATTTATCCTGATCCAATGGGTATAGCTTATGTTGTTAAACCTGATGGTAGTGGTAATTTCGAGTTGATTGCCAATGTACTTCCTGATGAATGGTTAAAATTGGGTGGAAGTTAGAAATCTTTGGTCTCAAAAATTAGCGATCGCCATAATTTGGCGATCTATTTATTTGTTGAGGTGTTATAGAACCCATTTGAGATCTATATAATTATGGTAGTCAAGTCTTTTCGCGCATTAATTTTGAGGAAAAATCAGCTCTAAGGAGTGTTGAATTTTTTGTATTATCTCTCCCCACATCTTCATCTCTTCCCTCCTGTCTCCTAACTCCTAACTAAAAAAACTTGATATTTATGAAGATACGATCGGGGGTTCTATAGTAGTAAGGAAGAAAGAAGAAGGAAAAATCTTGCATTGTCTAAGTTTGAGCCTACATTCCACACTTCAAAATGTAGTATAAAAAAATCAGGAATCAGAATTTCCTACGGAATGCTCCGTAAACAGAATTCAGGACAAAATAGTAGTGGTCATAACCGAAAACTTAAGATCGCCCGTGCTTCCCCTACTCAACCTTTAAGTCGATTCAATCGGTAAGCCCTAATTAAATGAGTGTATTATTATATAGATGTCAAAATTTAGAAATAACTTAAGCATTTGGCCATCAACTATTAGCTAGCCTCTGAAAGAGGAACTGCGGACTTCAGTTATTAAGGAGGAGGTAAAAACGATTGATAGATAATTAAAAGTTACTATTAGAATATGCTCTTTAAAAAGTATTCTGGAACATAAAAACTAGAGAGCAACTCCTCCTAAAATTAAACGACTGATAGAGAATTAAAAGTTACTATTAGAATATGCTCTTTAAAAAGTATTCCGGAACATAAAAACTAGAGATCAACCACTCCTAAAATTAAATGACTGATAGACACTTAAAAGTTACTATGAAAATATACTCCTTGAAAGAGTATTCTGGATTTGTTTAGCTTCTACTACATTCTCAACCAAAGATTCGTATTCTGAAGCTTTGATAAAATTTCTTTTTTCTCCTTTAAAGGTAATCAAGCTGATAGCTGATAGCTGATAGCTGACTGCTGAATGCTTACATATAAATTTTATGCAAATAACTCAATCTCTCCATGTTGCTCTGTTAGTTTCAGACCTGGAAAAAGCCGAATATTTCTATGGTCAAATTCTCAAACTCCCAAAAGTAGACCGCTCCCTTAATTTTCCCGGTACTTGGTATCAAGTTGGCAACTTCCAAATTCATCTGATAGTATCGGAAATAATACCCGATCTAGTTAACTCAGAAAAATTAGGTAGAAACCGACATTTAGCATTTTCTGTGGTTAATATAGATGCTGCAAAATCACAACTATTAGCCAATAATTGCCCAATTAAAATGAGTGCTTCTGGTCGCCCTGCCCTATTTACCCAAGACCCCGACGGTAATATTATAGAATTAAGTCAACAATAAGATAACCTGTGAAAATTATTGCCTATTCATATACAAACCCCCTGTTTGAAACTGCCCCAGACCCCATAACTTGGGGGTGGGAAGTTGACCGCATTTATCACGACTTAGGCGATCGCCAACAACTCCAACAACTCCTACTCGACTGCCAAACTCAAGCAGTTAATTATCTCTTAATTCGTAAACTTGAAGAATTAGGAGACTGTGTAGAAGAAGTATGCGATCGCCTTACAAAACTCCAATCTCTCAATATCCAAATTATTCCCCTCGACTCAGATATCAATATCAACCCCAACTCACCAAGCAATAACTCACCAAGAAAAATAGACCTACTCAGACTCCTCAACCAAATTCGCCAAAATCAACATAGTCGCAAAATTCGCACTGCCCACGCTCGCAACCGCATCAAAGCTATACCCCCCCCAGGTAAAGCACCCTACGGATATCGCCGAGGTAAGGACCGTTACACCATTGACAGAAGTGCTGCCCCCATTGTGAAAGACTTCTTTGAAAACTTCCTTCTGTTTGCTTCCTTGCGTGGTGCTGTGCGCCATATTCAGAAAAAATACGGCAAAAAAATCTCCGTTACCACTGGGCGACGTTGGTTAACTAACCCCGTTTATCGCGGTGACTTACAATATCAAAATAATGAAGTCATCTCTAATACTCATCTTCCCATAATTTCTAGAGAAGAATCTGCTCAAGTCGAACGTTTGCTCCGACGCAACCGCCGAATGCCACCGCGTACTGCCAGCGCTCCCCACTCTCTGGCAGGTTTAGTTGTCTGCACAGAATGTCAGTCTCCAATGATTACGGCAAAAGTTACTACTTTTCGCAAAGAGAAAGAATATCTATATTTGCGTCCCAAAAGTTGCTCCCGCAAACCCAAATGTAAAGCTTTAGCTTATCAACAAATTTTGGCAGAAACTATAGAAATAATTTGTCGAGATTTACCATCGGCGATCACTGCTTTAGAAATGCCAAATATGGATGGAATTAAGAGTAAAATTAAACAGGATATTTCTGATAAGCAAGATATTCTTTTTCAACTACCAAATCTCACGGAGAATGGCATTCTTGACCAAGAAACTGCTGAACTACGTACTTACAAAATTAGAACAGAAATTTCTCAATTACAAAGTCAATTTAACCAGTTACCGCCAGTCAATTTATTAGAAACTGCCAAAGCGGTTTGCATCACCCAATTTTGGTGGGATTTATCAGAGTCAGAAAGGAGATTTTACTTACGCGAATTTATTAGTAGAATTGAAATTATTCGTCAAGATTTAGATTGGCATTTACAAGTTATTTTTATTTTTTAGTTGTGTTATGGCAGAAGGAAGGAGGAAGAAGGAAGGAGTAAGAAGGAAGAAAGAAGAAGGAAGAAGGAAGAAAAAAAATTTGGCGTTGCCTGAGTCGTAATACCATAAAGGGGGTTTTAATGAATATAGGACCCATTTGAGATCTATATAATTATGGTAGTCAAGTCTTTTATCGCATCAATTTTGAGGAAAAATATGAAAAAGAAGTGTTGAATTTTTTGTATTATTTCTCCCCACATCTTCCCTCTTACCTCCTGTCTCCTGTCTTCCCCTCCTGGGAGGGGTTGGGGGTGGGTTGTCTCCTGACTCCTAGCTAAAAAAACGCGCATATTTATGAAGATACCAAATGGGTTCTATAGACTGTTTTAGCCAGTTTTTTATAGTAAGTATAAATTCTGGCTCAATGAATAAAGTTTTTATCTAAAATTAAAAGCAATAGCTGATGGCTGAATGCTTACCTTTCTTCTTCTTTCTTACCTCCTGACTCCTGTCTCCTGTCTCCTGTCTCCTGTCTCCTCAATAATTCATTTTTTAACACTATAAATCTTTTTTAATAAATTAAACCAGAAATTCCCCCCCATAGATATAGCTATGCCACTAATTAGCCAACCCAATATTTTTTTTAATCCTTCTAAATAAGTAATTGATTGACTTACTGAGGTGTTATTTGTTTGTTTTTGACCCCAACCAATAGGTAATTCTAAATTATCTAATGCTGCATTTACCTGATTTTGAATATCCCCTATTTCTAACTCACTTGGATTAGAATTATTATTGATTAATTCCTGGGAATAACTATTAATTGTCGCCCGCATTAAAGAATCTTTTGATAAATTATCAATCATATTTAATGTATCAATATTAGCAACTATAGCAATAGTAATACCAATCAAAAAAGCAACTCCTCTAGCATTACGCTGATAAACACCAGTCGCTCTTTCCATTCCACTATCAAACCATCTCTCAATTTCTTTCTGAAACTGATATAAAGCATTACCTGTTGCTGAAATTTTTGTTGTGGCTTGTTTGGCTAAAATATATAAACTTTTTTGTAAAGATTCAGGCAATAATTCAATCATTTCAATAGCTTTTTGATTAATTTTACCCTGATTACTTTGCAAATCTGCTTGCACAGCTTTTCCCATTTCCATTACCTCTCTCAAAAACTTTAATAAATTAGAGGCGCTTGGTTCCATTTCAGTTACTAAAACTTTTCTTTCATGGGTATTTGTTAATACTTGTTTGACTAAATTTATTTGGCTAATAAATTCTTGATGAGCTACATCTGGTAAATATTCTAGAGATTTTTCTGTGTATAAATCTAGTTTATTTAAAGTTCTATCTAACGTTAAATCAAGATTTGCCAAATTGTTTTGATAATCCTGAAAATTTTGATTCAACTCTTGATGCAAATTATCAAATTCAGCCTGAATCTTTTTCTGCTGACTGCTATCTTCTATATTCAATTTATCTAATATTTTCTTGATATTTAGCAAAATATTATCGGTAAAATCTCTTAATTTATCCTCACTAATCATTTGCATTAATTCTTGAAGTTTCAAAGTATCAATTAAGCTAGCAGCAAATGTATCTGACGGAATATAAGAAGGAGCAGTTTTTTCTGCATCAAAAATATTATTAATTCCAGTTACAGCTCGACTTAAATTACCAAGCATCTGAATTATTCTCCGAAATCCTCTTTCCAATGGACCTTTGCTACCACTATAGTTAAGGTTTTTAATTAATTGATTTTGATATAGAGAATTAGCTAGTTTTTGCACTTTTTCAATTTCTGTACTAGATTTAGAATTATTTTTACTGATATAGGGTTCACCAGCAATTAACTCTTCAATTGATTTTTTTAAATGAGTGGCTCGCCATTGCAAAATTATTGTCAAAATTGACTGGATTTCACTAGCTAGTAAGCTAAAAATAAGATAAATAAAAATTAAACCAATGGCAATATCTAAAATTACAGGTAAGTTCATATTAATTTGATTGATTTGAAGAAGGAAGAATTCAATAATTAATAATTAACAATTAATAATTAATAATTACCTCTTCTTATAAAGAAGAGGATTGGCTAAAAGGATTTTTTTTCTTCTCTTGGTCCATTGGATATGGCGCAGGTTTCGGAGCCATCCCACCCTTCGGGAAGCTACGCTAACGACCACTTTTTTCTCCATGAATGGAGAGGCTTTATACCTTAATTTTTCGGTAAGAAGGAAGGATGAGAAAGGAAGGAAGAAGGAAGAAAAAATGGATGGGGACTTATATAAAATCCGGTTATACAGTAATTGAAAATTACTTCATTTTAATACAGATTCTCTATTATACCAATTTGAAAAAATAATGTTACGGATAATAGGGGCAATTAAAATACTTTATAGGAGATGTCTCTTGGACTAAAAAGATGGCGTTGCTTAAATGTAATGATAATTAGACATCTACTCCACGCATAGGGAGTAGGCAGTAGGGGTAAAGAATTGATAATTTCTCCCTACTCTGTAGAGACGTTACATACAAGGTCCCTACTCCCTATTCCCTAAAATAGATATCTCCAGAAAATAAACTTGCCCTTTATTTAGCATAAGTTAGAGTTGTATAACTTGCTCACAAAATCATTTTTCATACTGTTTTCCTAGAAATTTATCCCCTTTTCCCTATTTCCTATCCCCTAAAATCTACAATATCTCACAACTCAAATAAGATTGCTATATCATTATTAGCGTACTGATAACTGAAGTAATCTTCTAATTTTGACTTTTTCATTGAATAAATGTTTAATAAAATATCCACCAACAAAAATACCCATATAGACTTACTTATAATTGCCAGTTTATTATTAGCAGCATTGTTACTATTTTCTACTAATTTAGACACATTACCTTTGCGAGATTGGGATGAAGGAATAGTCGCTCAAGTAGCTAGAGAAATAACCAGAAAAAATTGGAATTGGGTTTATCCAACTATCAATAATACTCCCTATTTGAACAAACCACCATTAGTACATTGGTCGATCGCTTTTGTCTACAATATCGCCGGAGTAAGTGAATTAACCGCACGTTTATTCCCTGCTTTATTCACAGCATTTTCTGTACCCTTAATTTATAGTATTGCTAGAGAATTATTTCGCCCCCGCACCCCCGCAATTTTCTCTGCTTTAGTCTACTTAACTTTATTGCCAGTCGTGCGACATGGACGTTTAGCAATGTTAGATGGGGCAGTACTTTGTTTTTTTCTACTAATGATTTGGTGCGTTTTACGATCGCGTCGTAACCTCCGTTATTCTCTAGCTATTGGTCTGAGTTTTGCCCTACTTTCCCTCACAAAAGGAATTATTTTAGGATTACTATTAGGAGCGATCGCTTTTTTCTTCCTCTTATGGGATACTCCCCGACTATTGCGTTGTAAATATTTTTGGGGCGGTATCTTACTCGGGATGCTCCCAGTATTTCTGTGGTACACAGCTCAATTTTTCCATTACGGAATAGAATTTTTCCATGCCAACTTTTTCCATCAATCTCTCAAACGTATTTGGCAACCCGTAGGCAGTCACGATGGACCTATTTGGTATTATTTATTGGAAATTCTAGAGTCTACTTTCCCCTGGCAGCTTTTCTGGTTTCCCGGATTATATCTGAGTTGGAAAAATCGGAATCTCAGTTGGGGAAAATTAGTCTTGGTCTGGAGCGGAATATATTTATTAGCTATTTCGTTAATGAATACCAAACTCCCCTGGTATGTACTACCTATTTATCCCGCTTTTGCTCTAGCAGTCGGTACTTATCTGACAGAAATTTGGCATCAATTTCCAGTAGATTTGGGATACATTCGGTTTCCAGCTTATCAATATCTTCATACTCAAGGTGAGAGTAAAAAACATCCTAAAGGTATCCCTACTATTTATCACCGTCTAGTAGTAGCCATTTTTGCACTGCTCGCCTTACTAGCTTGGGTTGCTTGGCTTGACTTCAGCGGTATTTTTCATCTGGGAGAGGAAAATCAGACAAAACTAGATTTGTACTTACGGTTAATCTCAGCAACTATTGCACTGACAATGACAATAGCAACCATATTATTAAACCAACAAGACCGTCAGTTTTTGTCAATCTTGATTTGGGGAACATATCTTTCACTCCTACTGTTTGTTAATTCCCCTCATTGGATCTTGGAATTGCAAGAAAACTATCCAGTCAAACCAGTCGGAGAAATGATTCAGAAATATACACCCCCCGGTCAGATAGTTTATTCCTTCGATACTAAAGACCGCCCCTCTTTGAATTTTTATAGCGATCGCCTCATCAAGCGTGTCGGACCACAAAAAATTCAACAACAATGGCAAAGTCAGTCTCAACCATATCTATTAGTTCAAGCATCAAATTTGAATAACCTTACCCTAGAAAATTTGAAAGTTTTGAACACTGTCAAAGGATGGGCATTAGTCACAAGAGAAAGCAAAAATTGAAAGTTCAAAAAATTTGAAGAAGGAAGAGGGAATAGGGAATAAGGAAGAGGGAATCAGGAAGAATAAATGGATGGGGACTCAAATTTAAACCAATTGTAAACACCCCCGTTGACAGTGAGGAATTAAACCCAAAATAAAAAGATAAAATTATTATTTATTTTCCCCCCCCCGTATCTATTAGAAAACTTGGCGTTGGTAAAAAGAGGCATGATACCAACCGTGAAAAAAGAATGTTACGAATAGTAAGAGGAATAAAAAGACACGTGCAGGATATTCCCTTTGACAAAAAAGATGATTTGCGACCTGAAAAATGGTATTGAAGCCATTCCCATACGACTCTTGACTTCCGCTCCTGGGAGGGGCGCGCGGGTGGGTTGACTCCCAAGAAATATCCTAGCTATTTGTAGCAAACATTTATCAATTTGGTATGATATCCTGTCCGCATAAGAGCACGAACAAAAAACTTTCTCCTTCTACTACTCTTTCTTCTTCTTTCTTTCCTCCTGACTAGGTCCGACTGACTTCCGCTCCTGGGAGGGGCGCGCGGGTGGGTTGACTCCTAAATAATTAAGATTAATATCATACACGCGCTTCACCAACGCCGAAAACTTTTTCCATCAAAATACAGCTTTCATGCTCCTTGATTTCCTCAAATACTTTGACTCCTTTATATTCATAAGTCTGATAATTTAGAGAAACTCTATCCTCAAATCCATACTTCCGACAAATATACTGCGATATATTTCCAGTAGCTTCTACTATTGCTGTGGAAAATCCTCCTTGAGCTGCCATCTTCAGATTATTTTCAACTAATTTATTACTAATCTTTCTGCCTCTATATTGTTCTCTAGCTCCCAAGAAAAAGACATGAAATATCTTGCTATTAACGACTTTTTTCTCCATTTCGTACTGCTCATTTAGTTCTTTTAAAAATTGGAAAACAACCTCAAATTTTTGAGTAAGATTTTTATCGATTTCTTCATAAGATTCCTTTGATAAACTCTCTGAATTGACATCCTCCCGACGCTGCTCTCACGAGACAGCGCGGGATTCCCTAGCATCACTGTTAGAGACTTTCTGTTTCTGCCGCACCTGCCTTCCGAGACTTACTCTCTTCGGGTCTTACAGTCGCTCCACAGACTGACACTGCGAGTCCCGCAGCCAAAATGTTTATGCTTGCATTTATATCACGATCGTGGTGAGTACCACACTCAGGACAATCCCAATTTCTAATATTTAGAGGCAATTTTTCCACTACATAACCACAATTGGAACAACGTTTTGAACTAGGAAAATATCTATCAATCTTGATTAATTCCCGTCCATACCAATTAGCTTTGTACTCTAATTGCCTGACTAATTCAGACCAGTTGGCATCACTTATTGCTCTAGCTAATTTGTGATTCTTGACCATGTTTTTTACTGCCAAGTCCTCAACTACAACAGTTTGATTTTCTCTGATTAATTGAGTGGTCAGCTTATGGGTGTAATCAAGCCTTGAATCTTTAATTTTTGCGTGTATCCTGGCTACTTTCAGCCTAGCCTTTTGATAGTTATTAGAGTTTATCTTTTTCTTTTGGGTTTAATACCCCCCGTCTAAACAGTATTAATAATTGATTGGGATTTAAGTCCCCATATACTTCTTCCTTCTTCCTTCTTCAATAAAATAAATAGTATAAATCAATAACTACTGACTGTTTTGATTATTCAACAGTTCTTTTTCTTGCACCCACTCTAATACTCCATCAAATATACCCAATTTAAAATCAAACTTACTTAGAGAAGCGATCGCCCCTCCAAACAATATGACACTCCCGATCGCCACAACTATAGGTAAATACTGCCTGCTCAGATCGCGACGTAATCTTGCTAGAGGTCTACTTTGCCTTCTCAGCATTTGTCCAATATCTAGCTGTTGGAGAGCGAGGGGGTCTCTGACATAATGGCCACTCCAACTAATTACCAGATGAGAATGACAATATGGACAAGTAAATAGCCCATTAAATACTTCTAGTGGTCGTGTGGCACTGGAGCGATTACAAATTGGGCAGGTAACAGAATGACTCTTAGATGTGGGAGCGCTCATACTTATTTTTATTCAATCAACGAAATTTTTCACTACTCACCTAGATGAGTTTTTTTGATCTGCAATTTTGATTATCTTGCCTATTCTTTTATAGTTTAGCCTTAATTTCTACTGCATAAAAGTTAACTATTCACGAAAATTATCAATCTTCCATTTTTGGAGATAGCCTAATTGTTTACCATAGGTAAAATTGTATTGCAAGGGGGTAATCGTAATATATTTTTCACGCATTGCCTGGACATCTGTTGATAACTTTTCTACTGAGGAGCGGTCGTTGGTTTCTTCCACATCTTCCTGTACCTCTCCAGCTAACCAATAATAAGTTTTGCCTCGTGGATCGACCCGTTTTTCAAATATATCTATATAGCGACGAACTCCTTGACGGGTAATTTTTACCCCTGCTATTTCTGCTTCTTTAACTGCTGGAATATTTACATTTAGCAACATAACATTAGCTAAAGGTTCATTTTCAATTTTTTTCATCAAACTTTGAGCAAAATTGACAGCAACTTCAAAGTTTCTAGAAGTATAACTACCAAGACTAAAAGCAATACTAGGAATATTTTCCACAACTCCTTCCATCGCAGCAGAAACAGTACCAGAATATAAAATATCTGTTCCTAAATTGGGACCATGATTAATTCCTGCTAATACTAAATCTGGCTGGGTTTCTAGTAAGGCAAATAAGGCTAGTTTTACACAGTCGGCAGGAGTACCAGAGCAGGCCCAAGCTGTGACGGTGTCATCAAAAATTGACTTGACTATTTCTGCCCGAATAGGTTGATGTAATGTTAAACCATGACCTGTGGCTGAACGTTCTTTGTCAGGACAAACTACAAAAACTTCATGGCCTACCGCTGCTAAACCATTAGCCAAACTTCGGATACCTTCTGCAAAAATGCCATCGTCGTTACTAATTAAAAGTTTCATTTGGATTGATTTTTGAAAAATAAAAAAGATTGAAGCAAGAACTATTCAATCGCCAAACACAATTCTATAGCAGTCGAGGCAAAGGGCGTGGACAGATCAAAAGCTTAAAACTTAGACAACGCAAGATTTTTCCTTCGCAAGATTTTTCCTTGTTGACAAATTAATCAAAGGGGCGTGTATATTGGGGGTCTGGAACCCTTGCTGTGTGGGACTTCTATATCGGAACTCTTTCCCAAACCAAATCCCTTATGAGTAAACGACAAAAATCGAAAAAATTCAACTTTCCCAAACCAAATCCCAAGTAAGCTCCACCCGTCACTTTTCTTTCCCAAACCAAATCCCTAGGGATTAAAACATACCACCTACTCCAGCACAACTACGGTTAACGCCTCAACAAACTTCATCCTGAGCAGTACTCCAAGAAAAGCCCGGGGGAATGAAAAATCGGGTTGAACTTTGACAAAAAATCAGATAGAATAATTATATTGGGGTTTACTTGCCCATATACATGACTATTTATTCAACTAAAAAAAGATTCTACAGTTAAAAGCACAAAAAAATAAAAAAACCATACTATCGCGAACACCTTGATCAACTACATCCCGAGAAGCACCCAAAAAAAGCCCGGCCGACTCAAAAATTGAGTTGAACTTTAACAAAAAATCAGATAGAATAATTATATTGGGGTTTACTTGCCCATATACATGACTATTTATTCAACTAAAAAATATTCTACAGTTAAAAGCACAAAAAAAATAACAAACCATGGCAACCCAACTAACAGAAATAGAAACTCAACTAACAGAACTACGCCAAACAGCAACAGAAGCGATCGCCACAACAGAAAACCTAGAAAAACTAGAAGAACTAAGAATTAACTACCTGGGCAAAAAAGGCCAAGTATCCAAAATCCTGGGAGGCATGGGCAAACTCAGCCCAGAAGAACGACCAAAAGTAGGAGCGATCGCCAACGAAGTCAAACAAGCCATCCAGAGCAACCTAGACCAAAAGCGGACAAACCTCAAAACAGCAGAAATAGCAGCCAAACTCCAAGCCGAAACCCTAGATGTATCCATGCCAGGAGTATATCGTCCCCAAGGAAAAATCCATCCACTCAACAACCTCATAGACCGTGCCCTAGAAATATTCATTGGCTTAGGCTACACAGTGGCCACAGGTCCAGAAATGGAAACCGACTACTACAACTTTGAAGCCTTAAATACACCACCAGACCACCCTGCCAGAGATATGCAAGATACCTTCTACCTACCAGACGGTAACTTAATGCGGACCCATACCTCCTCAGTCCAGATCCGTTACATGAAAAACCACGAACCCCCCATGCGAATTATAGCCCCCGGTCGTGTTTATCGACGCGACACAGTAGACGCCACCCACGCAGCAGTATTCCATCAACTCGAACTATTAGCAGTAGACGAAGGACTAAGATTTTCAGACCTCAAAGGAACCATCAAAGAATTCCTCAGACAAATGTTCGGAGACCTCCCCATTCGTTTCCGTGCCAGCTACTTCCCATTCACCGAACCCTCAGCAGAAGTAGATTTGCAGTGGAATGGCAAATGGTTAGAAGTATTAGGATGTGGAATGGTAGACCCCAACGTATTAGAAGCAGTAGGTTATGATCCAGAAAAATATACAGGTTTTGCCGCAGGTTTTGGCGTAGAAAGATTTGCCATGGTTTTGCATCAAATAGATGATATTCGGCGAGTTTATGCCAGCGACTTACGTTTTTTGCAGCAGTTTTAAATAGCGATCGGCATTGCCCCCTAAATCCCCCAAAATTGGGGGACTTTTAGAAGCAAATTGACTCTTGTTCCCCCCAAAGTTGGAGAGCTAGGGGGGCAAAATTCAGTTGAAATAATGGTCGATTTTACACCTAACGCACCGGGTGCTGTGGGATGGGGTTTTAGTAACGTACCTGCCTAAGTTCTATATCCTAATATATGTTGGGTTTCGTTCCTCAACCCAACCTACTGAGCTTGAAATTACTTTTAACTTTTGACAAAATATGCGTCAACCAGTGGCATTGCTAACATTAATACTAACGATCGCCCTCGGTGTTCCCAAAAGAGCGATCGCTACAACCATGAAAATAGCTCAAACATCTCAAGAAACTGCTAGTTTATGTCGTCAAGTTAATGACGAACAAGGTTTAATCGTTCAAAAAAGACCGACCCCAAATTCTCCCACAGTAGGCACCGTAGATGCAAATCAACAAGTGAAATTAATAGAAGGTTATCGCAATATTAGAGGTCCAGCAGGTCGTACTTGGGTAGAAATTACTGCTCCTATTTCAGGGTTTGTTTCTAGAGGTTTTCCAGGCAATGAAAATAATTTAATAGAATGTTCTGAAGTAGCTACAGAAACTCCAACGGAACCTTCCGATCAAAATACTTCTGTTGATAATTTGCCCACAGAAACACCGTCTCCTAATGAGTCCACATCACAAGTAGATCGAAATTTATGTCGTCAAATTGATAGTAAAAAAGCACCACGCGGTTTAGCAGTACGGACAAATGCTACTAGACGATCCGAATATAAAGGAAAAGTTCCTGTTAATAGTCAGCTTACCCTTGTGGAAAATTATCGTTTAATTCCCGACCGAAATGGAGAAAAACGTAAGTGGGTAGAAATTACTTCTCCTCTATCTGGGTTTGTTTCTGCTGGGAATTTGGTTGAGTGTGATTAGCTGATATTAGGACTTAAACAATTGTTGAGCTTTGATATAACTTAAACTCTCTTTATCAGAGGTAAATAAATCAGTATTGTTAATCAACCAATCAAAAAAAACGGAAAGAAATAGCTTTACGAAAAGTCTCTATTACTTCAGTAAAAGTATTCAAAGGTTTATATCAAATCCGGTAGCATCGGTGTTATTCAATATTAAAGATAAGAGTCTATATTGTAGGGGCGAATGGCTATTCGTCCTTAAGCATTGTATGACAATCAGCGGATTTAATATTATTTCCTCATTGCCTGTTAGACTTACCTATTATTCTGCTTCCCAATCTTCAATTTTTAACCCTTAAATTAGGCTAAATTCTCTAACATTATGAGTAACTAATATTAAATTATTTACTAAAGCAATAGAAGCAATTTGAATATCGTTGATAATTTTCGTAATTTTACCTAATTTTAGTTAACTGCAAATTTTGTTAAAGGTCGCACTTATGGTGGATGAAACCCTAATACAATTTTATTTTTAGGAATACCTGCTCTAACTAAATCTAACGCAATTCCATCTTCTAATCCATCCTCGTGAATCCAGATTTTCTCATTAATAATTTCCAAGTAAACCACACAACCATGAACTCTTTTTCCTTTCAAATATCCTACTGTTAATAATAAATAATTTTTGTAGTTTTGACCAACAATCAACTTTCGTTCTAAGTTATACCATTTCTCTCTAATAATGCGCTTAATAATTCTGACCCAAACCTGAATTTTACTAATAGCTGTTATCTTTTATTAAGCGCAACTTCATGGAGAAATGGTATTACCGTGAGCATAGGGTAAATTAGCATATTCTCCCAAAATTTTAGTAATAATTTGATGATAATTAGGGCTTGCTGATTAAATATCAAAGCATTGACTGATATTGGTTTCAGCCTTTTTTTGTCGAAAAAAGTGCAAGTTTTTCGGTCGCTCAAGCTCAAAAAGCTAGTATTTTGGGATGATTATGGCAGAAAAATCAAGGGATAATTCTTCCTACTGCCTCCTCGCTCATTCCCCATTTCTCCTGTCTCCTGTCTCCTGTCTCCTGCCTCCTGTCTCCTGTCTCCTACCCCTACCAACAGACTTTATTCAGCAAACCCTAATTATTTATGGTATCCATTCACAAATAACCTCCTATTTGGCGTCAAAAGTTATTAAACTCAGCCGTTGATTTTTTAATAAAATTTGACCAATAGGTTCAGTAAAAAACTCTTCGAAAATACTTTCTGCAATTGCTAAATATAATAACCGCTCAGGATCAACATCTTGTATAATGTTGTAGTATAGAATATATTGACCTTACCCTTGGAGGGACATGATATAAATCCCTAGGCTATTGACAATATTAAGTGTGCTTAAATAGTTTTAAATTAGAATAATAATTTCGACCTATTTCATCCATATAGTCGTAGATAATCCCTTAATTATAACCCAGTATTAATCTACAAATTAATAAGTTTTTTTTAGAGCACAGATAGTATTTAATTCTATTAAAAACCTTAATCCTAATAGCTACTAATTTACAAAATCCAACCACCTTAATTAATCACTATTAGTTGTTAAATTTTGTTTCCTCTCCCTCAACTTCAACAATATTTCATCATGTACTTCCCGCGTAATAGGATATAAATAAGCCAACAATAATCCAACCACTAAAAACACAGTGGGTAACGGACCAATTGCCACTCGAATTGCCAAAAGAGCAGACTCCGGTTGAATAGGTGGAGTCTCCCCAGGAATACTTTCAATAAACCCAGCAATATCCAAAGCTACCCCTACCAAAAACAATCCAATAGCTAACCCTACCTTCTGCAAAAAAACCATAAAAGAATAAAAAATTCCCTCCCTTCTTTGCCCAGTATTTAACTCATCCAAATCAATAACATCAGGAATCATTGACCAAGGAACTAAATAAGCAATTGACACTCCAAAGCCAGCCATTATTGCCAAAAAATACAATAAACCAACCTGTCCAGGTTGAATAAAAAATAACCCACCCTGAGCAATTATCCACAAACAAACACCCATAAAATAAACAGCTTTCTTCCCCAGTTTTTTACTAACAAAACTCCAAACAAATAACATAGTTAAAGCAGTACCTTGAACAGCGATCGCTACTTGAGGAAAAGTCGCTTCTAGTAATCCCATCCAATTAATTACAAAATAAGGCAAAATCGAAGCAGTTAATTGCACCCCCAACCAAGAACACAGATAAATTCCAATTACAAATAGAAACGGACCATTACTAAAAGCCACTCGAATTTGTTCAACAATAGGTAAATTAGTATTATTATCTTCCTCCTGTTTTTTATTAACAGAAAGTGTCCGTTTACGAGTCCCCAAAAAACACCAATAAATAGGTAAAACAGCAATTATTGCACAGACAATACCCAAAACTATATATTGTTGAATAGGATTATCTGGGAAAATAGAAAAAATTAATTGAGCAAGAACTAAAGAAAGAATACTACCACTAATAGAAAAAGCAAATCGGAAACTATTTAAACTTGTTCGTTCATGGTAATTTTGTGTTAACTCAGGAGTCAAAGCAGCGTAGGGAAGATTGACAACTGTATAAGCAAGATTAAATAAAATAGCAATTATCACATAATACCAAAATAAAAAAGATTGATTCGTACTAGGAACTATCCACTGCAAAAAAAATAAAATCCCAAAAGGAATAGCACCAAAAACCATCCAAGGATAACGTCTACCCCAAGGATGAACAGTGCGATCGCTCATCACTCCAATTATCGGGTCATTAATAGCATCAGAAATTTTACCAATCATCAAAATACTACCCGCAATACCAGCAGGTAAACCAGCAACATTAGTAAAAAAAAACAGCAAGAAAAATACCTGGATATTAGCACAAATTGCCGGACCCAAATCCCCAGCACCATAAGCTAATTTCGTCCAGAAGTTAAGTTTTTCAGTTTGAGGGGAAAAGTTATTCATAAGATATCTCCAAAAAATAGGGAGCAGGGAGTAGAAAGTTTTCATTAACATAAAATACAGAAATTTTGGCTTAAAAGCAGAAGGCAGAAGTTTTGTAGTTTACCTTTGTGAAAACCGTTATAAATACTCAAAACTTAGGTTTAATATAATAGGACTGACCCACGAGGCACGAAAAAGTAGTGCTTGAAATTACTTCCGGTGTCGGTCGCTGCGGACGGAAATACCTTCTACTACATAAGTCCTGATAATAGAGTTGTCGCTAAATAAAGGGAAAAAATCACTCTAACCTAGACAGAGCAATAATTCCACGCATTTTTGCCATCCAATAGCTACAATCCTTGCAAAACAAGGTTTTTGGGATTTTTTTAAGTTATAAAGCGACAACTCTAATACATATCTCTAGAAAATAGGGAATAAGCAACAGGAAGAAATATTTGAATATTTATGGATAAGAACTTGAGTAAAAGCACTAATACCAAAACGTTTTTCGCCCTTCCGCTCTAACCCTTCCGCTCTAACCCTTCTGCTCTAACCCTTCCGCTCTAACCCTTCTTCCTTACCTTCAAAAGCTAAAATCAATCAACCACAGTGCCAAAACCCCCAATACACCAACCCCTATCAGAATAGTAAGCACATAAGATTGACCTTTACCAGAGACCCCATACTTCAAACCCTCCCCACTAAAAATCGTTGCCAAACCAACTAAATTAACAACTCCATCAACAATATAACGGTCAACCCAAGCATTTAACCTTGAAAGTTGGCTAACCGCAAATACCACAGTTACATCGTAGAAACGATCGATATAGAAATCATAAGCAAGCAAATCTTGAACAAAACGCAAAGGAGCATATACTGGTCGAGACCAAATTCTGCCTAACTCCATGATGCTACCAAAAATAACACCAATCAAACCAGATGCAACTAACAAAATCACAACAGCTATATTAATATAACCCCAGTCAGGCAATAGTGATAACCGTTGCATCATTATCGGTGTGAGTAGAGTAGTAATAATTAACGATACCATCGGTACAGCCATTGGCCAGGGAACCTCTGGTGCGCGTTTTGTTTTCGGTTGAGTTTCACCCAAGAACACCAAACGGTAAACACGGGTTAAATTTAAAGCAGTCAAGAAATTAACAAATAACAAAACAGGTACAACCCAAGGATCGATAATCCAAAACACATCTAAACCTTGTCGTAATGCCCAGAAACCCCCTAAAGGTAATAATCCGATTAAACCTGCAGTACCTACTAAGAAAGAAGTTGTCGTAACTGGCATTCGAGACCCCAAACCCCCCATTTCTGTAAGGTCTTGGCTATTTGTAGTCAAAATTACTCCTCCAGCACTCATAAATAATAGCGCTTTAGCAATGCAATGAGCTAAAAGTAATAGTAAGCCAAAACCAGTCCATTGTGTACCAACAGAAATAAACACTAAACCGAGGTAAGCACTGGTAGAATGAGACAAAGCACGCTTAAGGTCAATTTGAGCTAAAGCAACAAGAGAAGCTCCGATCGCAGTTATAGTTCCGATCACCACTAATACATCTAGAGCTATAGGAGCAATAATTAAAATCGGCTGCATTTGGATCAGTACATAAGCTCCCATGGCAACCACCACAGTATTCCGCAAAATTGAAGCTGGGTTTGGCCCTTCCATTGCCTTATCCAACCATAGATGCAGAGGAAATTGAGCGCATTTACCTATTGGCCCCGCAATCAAAGCCAACCCTAACAAATTACCAGTAATAGGAGAAAGTTCTACTCTTTCAGCCCATTCATATAGGTCAGTAAAATTCATACTGCCAGCCAAAGCTGATATGGCAACTACTCCCATCAGTAGTAAAACATCTCCGACTCGCTTCGTTAAAAACGCATCTCTAGCTGCTGTTACGACCAGGGGTTGAGCATACCAGAAACCTACTAACAAATAAGTAGAGAGAGTCAGCATTTCTAGCAAAGTATAGGAAATGAACAAAGAGTCACTAATTGTTAAGCCACTCATTGCTGCCTCAAAAAATCCCATTAGTCCAAAAAATCTGGCTAGTGCCCAATCCTTTTCTAAATATCCCAAAGCATAAAGTTGGGCTAATAGACTGAAACCCGTCACAACAGTCATTGCTCCAACGGTTACAGATGAGATATTAAAGGCAAAAGATAAGTTGAGGTCTGCCGTTTGTAGCCAGTTGAATATGATTTCTCGTGGTTCTTGGTGACAAACAGCTTGATAAACAATGGAACCATGAATAAAGGCCAATAACGTCATCAAGATATTAAAATAAGCTGCTGGCCGTGGTCCCGTGCGTCGAATTATCCCTGTTGACCAGGGTAAAGTCAAAATTGATCCAATTAAACCATAAAAAGGTATCCACCAACAGTTTTGAGTCAGAAATTCCATGATTTATTATTTATTTACCTTTACTGTTAAAAATAAATATATATTATTAATATAGGTTCAACTTATTATAAGTATATGTACTGATTTTTTTGCTACTTACAGACCATGGTTCCAAAAGTAATAAAAAAAAATTTAGGATTGGTATCTGGAGGCTGAGGATCGCTAGAATTAGTAATTAAGTCATTAAGTCCAAAGATTTCAAGCTTAGCTAATTTATTTTTATAAATACCTGCAATTATGAATTATGATGATAGTTGCTATTGTCAACGATGCCATGTTTCTCTATGCTAAAACTATAGCATTTGATAGATTTAATCATAATAATGGGAATTCCCTTGAAAACTATCTAGAGACAACACTGGCCTCAATGCTTAAGTTAACTATTGGTCAATAGGAGGAAAATAAATGCCAATTGCTGTGGGAATGATTGAAACTAGAGGGTTTCCAGCGGTAGTAGAGGCTGCTGATGCTATGGTTAAAGCAGCTAGAGTTACTCTGGTCGGTTACGAGAAAATTGGTAGTGCTCGTGTAACAGTAATTGTCCGAGGAGATGTATCAGAAGTACAAGCTTCTGTTGCTGCAGGTATAGAATCAGCCAAACGAGTTAACGGTGGTGAGGTAGTATCAACTCATATCATTGCTCGTCCCCACGAAAACTTAGAGTATGTATTGCCAATTCGATATACTGAAGAAGTCGATCAGTTCCGAACTTATTAGTTAGCAAGACTCATTTGAGGCAGTGAGAATTACTACAAGTATTTTGACTAGAACTGGTTGATAAAAAGTTTTTTTTGCAGATAACTGCAAATATAATGATTAAAATCTTAGAGCTAAGTAACTTTGCAGATCAAAAATCTACATCTGTGACTAATAATGCTTGACTTTCACAAGCTTTAGGATCGTGCTTTAGGTTCTGTAAGAAAAAACACCAACTTTACCCTAAGATCTTAGGGCAATCATTATTTAAGAGATTGCCCATTCCAGGGAAAGCCTTCAAAAATTATCATCTAAAATTCTAGTAAATTTAGGAATTAATCACTCCCCAACTTAGAGCATTATTTGGAAAAGCAATTATTATTCCAAATAGCCATAGCTAGAATAAAGTCAATACATATACAAGTAAAGCAAAAGAATATCACGGAGTAAGAATAATGTCAATTGCCGTCGGGATGGTAGAAACCCTAGGCTTTCCAGCAGTCGTAGAAGCAGCAGATGCAATGGTGAAAGCTGCACGAGTCACCCTTGTTGGCTATGAAAAGATTGGTAGTGGTCGGGTAACTGTAATCATTCGCGGAGATGTATCAGAAGTACAAGCTTCAGTAGCAGCAGGAGTTGATAACGTCAAGCGGGTGAATGGAGGCCAAACAATGTCTACCCATATCATCGCTCGTCCCCATGAAAACCTAGAGTATGTTTTACCTATTCGTTATACAGAAGAAGTAGAACAATTTCGTGACAGCACCAACGCTGTTCGTCCAGTAAATAGACCATAACTTGATTGCGGATAGCAGGTTTTGAGATTGAACTGAAAAAGAGAATTTACCTAGTGCCGCTACGCGGAAGTTAAAAGTCAAAAGTCAAAAGTCAAAAGTCAAAAGTATTGATTGGTAAGGCTTTTAGGATTTTGTAGCTGGTTAGTTATTTCTGCCATCCTGTACTAGAAAGTGGTTCCTAGAGTAAAACAGCAGTAGTTCATTAATTGACAATTGATAATGGATAATTGATAATTACCTCTGGTTAAAACCGTTACGGAATTGAATATAAGGAAATATTATTTCTTTTTTTTCCTTAAAAGGGGAGGCTTTAAACCAGAATAATTAATAATTAATAATTAATTATTCGGTAAATTTCCAACTTTTAAAAGCTGTGTTCCTGGGAGTGAGGATTTTATTATCTACAAGAGTTAAATGGAGTATACCTTCAACAGATATAATTCCATTCGTAAACTTCTGGAGTTTATTGAATCCTCAATCCTGACTGTAGAACTGTAAAATAGTTTTTGTTTTTAGTCTGATCGCTGAAAGCTGAAATTTTTCACATCTGAAAAATATCTTAGGATGCAGCAGTCAATATATCAAAGCCCCCAGCAATTATCAGTCAATATTTACTTAAAGCTGAAGGGTATTATGTTATGGCACTCAGGTATGAGCGTGACATCCTACAGAATAGAAAAATTTAGCCCTTCTAGGTAAAAACAGGAAATATTAGCGAGCATTAGCGATTAAATTCTAGCACATAATCAAACTGAGAGTGAAAAAAACTTTTCAGATTTCAATCTAAAATCTAATATCTGAAATCATGTAATTAAATTAGAGATCATGCAAATTGCCAAAGTTCGTGGCACTGTTGTTAGCACCCAAAAAGAGCCTAGTTTACAAGGAACAAAGCTACTTATGCTGCAATTCATAGACGAAGAAGGCCATCCATTGCCTAAATATGAAGTAGCTGCCGATAATGTCGGAGCCGGAATAGATGAATGGGTTCTGGTTAGTCGAGGCGGAGCAGCTCGTGAAATACCTCGTAGTGAACAACTGCCTATAGATGCCAGAGTAGTCGCAATTATTGACACAATCACAGTGGACAATAGCATGATCTACGGTAAAAAAGACCAATATCGTTAAACAGTCCATTAACTACCAATAGCTTGAACTGTTGGATGTTGAAATCTTGAACTGCAAGAAATTTATTTAGTACACTAACATCCAACAATTAGCTGAAGGAGAAAAAAAAATATGCCACACCGCAACGAAGCGGCTCCACCAACCCCCTGGTCAAAAAGTTTGGCACAGCCAAAGATAGATAATACCTCCTATGTTCACTCCATGTCTAATGTTATTGGAGATGTTCGCATGGGATCCCATGTATTAGTAGCTCCCGGTACATCCATTCGTGCTGACGAAGGTACTCCCTTCTTTATCGGCGCAGGAAGCAATATCCAAGATGGTGTAGTAATACATGGCCTAGAACAAGGAAGAGTAGTAGGAGATGACAACCAAAGCTATTCTGTATGGATAGGTAAAGATGTTTCTATCACCCACAAAGCACTAATTCACGGCCCCTGCTATATCGGAGATGAATCTTTTATCGGCTTTCGCTCTACAGTATTTAACGCCCGTATTGGTGAAGGCTGTATCGTGATGCTCCATGCTCTCATCCAAGACGTAGAAATTGCTCCTGGTAAGTATGTACCTTCAGGAGCAATTATTACAAATCAACAGCAAGCAGACCGTTTGCCAGATGTACAACCAGCCGATCTGGAATTTAGCCATCATGTGGTGGGAATTAACGAATCTTTACGACAAGGTTATCTCTGTGCAAAAAATACATCCTGTATTACCCCTATTAAAACTGACATGAATAATAATTACGGTAACGGTAACGGTTACAGTTACAAATCTTCTTTAGTACCAACTGGCTCTTTAACCCCAGAAGTAGTTGCTCAAGTAAGACAGCTAGTATCTCAAGGATACGATATTGGCACAGAACACGCTGATGTTCGTCGCTTCAAAACTGGTTCCTGGAAAACTTGTTCTCCAATTCAAAGCAAAAATTCCTCAGAAGTAGTAGCAGCTCTAGAAGCTTGTGTAGAAGAACACGCTGGAGAATATGTACGTCTGTTTGGTATTGACCCCAAAGCCAAACGCCGCATTTCTCCAATTATGATTCAACGGCCTGATGGCAAAAAAATCCCTCAAAAATCGACTACTGGTAACTATAGTGTTCCCGCTGCTTTTGGCGGTCAACTTTCTACAACAAATACCACAGGATTAACTCAAGAAGTTGTAGAGCAAGTAAACTCTTTGCTATCTCAAGGATACAAAATTAGCACTGAGTATGCTAATGAACGTCGCTTTAAAACTAGCTCTTGGCAAAATGGTCCGACTATTTCAGAAAGCAGTGCCTCACAAGTATTACCAGCTATAGAGCAGTTTTTGGCAGAACATAGCGGTGAATATGTACGTTTGATTGGTGTTGACCCTGTAGCTAGACGTCGTGTTGTAGAAACATTAGTTCAACAGCCTGGCGATCGCCCTATTAATCAATCTGCTGTTGCCTCTTTCACTGCTAACACTCCTGCAAATAGCCAAGGTAGTGCGGTCAAGATAGGATTAAGTCAGGACGTTTTAGCTCAAGTAGGTTCACTATTTAATCAAGGACATCGCATCGGCATAGAACACGCTAATACACGTCGTTTTAAGACTAGCTCTTGGCAGAGTGCTCCGATATCAGCACAGACTACTGCACAAGCAATAGAGGAGTTAGAAGCAGCTTTGGCACAGTATAGTGGGGAATATGTACGCTTAATTGGTGTCGATCCTGCTGCCAAACGTCGGGTGTTGGAAGTATTGATTCAGGAGCCAAATGGCAAACGCCAAGGAGTTGCTACAGCTTCTAATGGAGCAGGCAATAGTCAGCCTCCTATTTATAATACTACTGCTCAAACCAGTCAAGGTAGTGCGAATATAGGATTAAGTCAGGACGTTTTAGCTCAAGTAGGTTCACTATTTAATCAAGGATATCGCGTCAGCATAGAACACGCTAATGCACGTCGCTTTAAGACCAGTTCTTGGCAGAGCGCTCCAATATCAGCACAAACCACTGCACAAGCAATAGAGGAATTAGAAGCAGCTTTGGCACATTATAGTGGGGAATATGTACGTTTAATTGGTGTTGATACCGCTGCCAAACGTCGGGTGTTGGAAGTATTGATTCAGGAGCCAAATGGCAAACGCCAAGGAGTTGCTACAGCTCAAGCTACAACTTCTAATGGAGCAGGCAATAGTTATCAACCATCATATAATAGTGTAACAGCTACTGCTAGTACCCAGAAGCTAACTCAAGAGGTTGTAGAACAAGTTCGCTCTTTGATTGCGAGTGGCTACAAAATAGGTACAGAGTATGCAGACCAACGCCGTTTCAAGACTAGCTCTTGGAAAACTGATACTCAAATTAATGGCAAACGTGATGCTGATGTTTTCCCAGCTATTGAGGAAACTCTAGCTCAACACGAGGGAGAATATGTCCGCTTAATTGGTATCGATCCTCAAGCTAAACGCCGTGTTTTAGAAATGATTATTCAGCAACCTAACGGTAAGGCTAAGTAAAAAAAACCAGAAAGTCAAAAGTTACAACTTTGAACTTTTGACTTTCTGTCGGATATTTGAAAGGAGTATTTATGCAGTTTACACCACTACAACCAATTGATAATACTGAACCTTTTGTTAGTGGTGATGTAAAAATTGAGCCGAATGTTGCGATCGCATCTGGGGTCATTCTCCAAGCTGCTGCTGATTGTCAGATAGTTATTGCTACAGGGGTTTGTATTGGTATGGGAGTTATTCTTCATGCTTACCAGGGCAACATTAAAGTTGAGTCGGGAGTCACCATTGGTGCAGGAGTGTTAGTAGTTGGTAAGAGTAAAATAGGGGCTAATGCTTGTATTGGTTCAGTGGCAACGATTATAGAGCATGATGTTGAACCAAATCAAGTTGTACAACCTACTTCTATTATAGGAGAGTCTGGACGACAAATCTTAGAAAATTCTACTACAGCTCCATCTCAACCTCCATCTCAAACAGTTTTAACACCACACATAACAACCACTACTAAAAGTAATGATGATTTGTCAGTAGACCCGGAATTAAGCAGTAGTTCTGAATTGAGTGAAGAAAATCTTTCTCAAACAAGTACTTTTAATCCTCTAATTAATCATCAGGAATTAGGCAGTAGTTCTGAATTGGATGAAGAAAATATTGCTCAAACAAGTACTTTTAATCCTCTAATTAATCATCAGGAATTAGGCAGTAGTTCTGAATTGGATGAAGAAAATATTGCTCAAACAAGTACTTTTAATCCTCTAATTAATCATCAGGAATTAAGCAGTAGTTCTGAATTGAGCGAAGAAAAAATCTCTCAGAAAAGTACTTTTAATTATCCAGATAATCATCAGGAATTAAGCAATAGTCCTGAATTTAGTGAAGAAGAAATATCTCAAAAGAGTACTTTTAATTATCCAGATAATCATCAGGAATTAGGCAGTAGTTCTGAATTGAGTGAAGAAAATATTGCTCAAACAAGTACTTTTAATTATCCAGATAATCATCAGGAATTAGGCAGTAGTTCTGAATTGGATGAAGAAAATATTGCTCAGAAAAGTACTTTTAAGTATCCAGGTAATCATCAAGGACTAAACAGTAATTATCAATTTTTCAAAAAAACTGAACCTGAAAATGATAATTCTAATGCCCTTGTTAATCAAGAATTAACAAATAATTCTTCATCACCAGACCAAGAAAAAGCTAAAAATGAAGAAGAAACTCAAAATAAAATTGAGCAGGCTAAAACTCAACTACAAGAAGAAGCACCTGAAACCACGAAAACTCCAATCTACGGACAAGATTATGTAAATAGGATGATGAAAACTTTATTTCCTCATAAAAATTCTCTTAGCTCTCCTCCCGATGAAGAAGATTAGAAAAGTCATATTGGGTTAGTAAGGGAAACACAGAGGTAGTAGATGCCGAGAATTATAGCAATTTTTGTTACTTTTGACTGATGTTAGTTGAGATAAACTAAAAAATCTGATTTAGAGCAGGATATTTGTAGCAGATAAACAGCAGTCGGATAATTGACAATATAACTATTTTTTGATACAAGAAGGCTTGCTAATTTCAAAAAAAATATAATATAATTTGAGAAATGTAGAGAACTAGCTGACAAAACTTTACTCTCATCCAGGGACAAAAAATTATTCAAAGTCTCTTTCAAGTAAAGTCCAATCAGCTCAACTATATTAATTTATATTTTTGATTTTATATAAAAAAATCCTGAACTAGCTCTAAAGACCATCACCTTTGAAAAACCTAGCCAAAGAAAGGACATTTCTACAAATTTTCCACCATGCGCACTGCCTACCAATATAAATTAAGGCCCAATAAAGAACAGTTAGCCACAATAAAAATGTGGTTAGAATTGTTGCGTCGGCAGTACAACTATAGGTTAGGAGAGCGGTTTT
>NZ_JAAHGM010000050.1:0-52952 GCF_010692625.1 Okeania sp. SIO2C2 | reverse complement strand
CTCAACAGTTATATCATTTGTCGCCTCCAACTTAACATCCGCATCCCCAGAAGTTTCATCAAATTCATCATTGATCGTAATATTCGTTCCAGACAAAGAAACACTTTCCCCACTAGCTTTAATTCCGTTACCCGTAGCAACAATATCTCCAGTAGCTTCAATATTAATTGCACCACCTGTCCCACTATCAACTTCTGTATTTTCTGTAGATGCCACCCCAGAATTATTTTCTGTAGCATCTTGCTCCGAAATAGAAATATTTTCTGTTAAAGTCACATTTCCTGCACTCTGAATTTCTATATCTCCCCCAGCAGTAATAATACCATCCACATCCTCACTCACATCACCAATATTCACATCTCCCAACACATCAAAAAATGCTCCACCACTGCCAGAAACAGCTTCCAAATTTTCTACATTCAACTGCAAAGGTGCATCAGTTAAACCTATTCCTCCACTGCCAGAAGTTTGAAATAAAACACTACCCGCATTTATCAATGAATTCTCTGAAACTCTGGCAATATTTCCCCCATTAGCATTAACTAAAACTTGCCCTGTTGTGGTTAAGTTTGCCAAATTTATATCCCCTACTTCTCCTAAATTTCCTAACTCTATTCTGATGTTTCCAATTCCGGCATTTAATGTTGTTACATCTAGTTGATTTATTGATGCTGCTCCGGCACTCCGGTTATCAATATTCATCTCATCATTATTACCAAATAACTCAATATTTCCATTGCCAATTGATGTATCAATATCGGCATTTATATTAATACTTCTACCTGCTTTTAATTCTACAGATTCAGTAGTTTCTATTTTTTCATTAATTGTTATATCGTTGTCGGCGAATAAAATTATATCTCCTGATAATTCCTCAATATTTTCTGCGGAAATTGTTACATCAGAATTTTCATCTTGAGCAAAGGGGTCTATTGGTGTTTCTTTTTCTGTTGTTTCTGAGCGATCGGCAATTTCTGTCTCTGAATTTGTATTTTCTGTTATTTCTGAATTATCGACATTTTCTTCTGTATTTTCTGTAGTAGGATAATCTCTACTTTCTGTAGATTGCACTTCCGAATTATCATCTACTGTTTCTGAATTTTCAGTATTTTCTGTAGTAGGATAATCTCTACTTTCTGTAGATTGCACTTCCGAATTATTATCTACTGTTTCTGTTTCTGAAATTTCAATATTTTCTGTAGATTGCACTTCCGAATTATCATCTACTGTTTCTGAATTTTCAGTATTTTCTGACTCTCCCACTGTAATATTTTCTGGGTCTAATAATATTGTTCCTGGAGTGCCAAACGCAGCACTAACATCGACATTTCCATCAAATATTAATTGTTGTTTTCCAGATACTTCAACAAACCCTCCATCACCAGAAAATTCTCCTCCTCTCGCACTAATATTCCCGGAAAAATTAGTAATTCCATCTGACCAAATTATTACTTGACCTCCATCACCATTTGTGGTAGCGTCAGCGAAAATAAATGAGTTATTGTTAACAAATGTTTGCTGAGAATTGGGTACTATTCCATTACCTTGAAAGTCGCCTCCAATTAATACTCTTCCCCCTCCATTTAGACCATCGGCGTTAATATTGGCATCAATAATTGCTACGCGATCGCCTAACACATTTATCTGTCCTCCGACATTAGATCCCCTCTGACCCCCCTTTGAAAGGGAGGGATTGGAAGTTGTTGATACATCTATATTTCCCGAAGTAATTGCTGTACCTGGTAAATCAGCTACCAGGGTATTTGAATCTATCAACACCACATCACCATTTCCATTCACAGTCATAGATGTGGCCTGAGTTATTTCTCCACCTGTTAAAAGTTCGGGTAAGGATAAGGGGGTTATACCAAAAAGATCTTCCCCATTCGCTGTTGTTGAACCTACTTCCAAACTTAATAAATTTCCTGGTTGGGATATTCTCAGGATACTACCTCCTTCTACTGCTGCGATAGTAACGTTGCCGCCTGCTGTGGAGAGTTGCCCTGTGTTAATAACCGTGCCACCCAACAAAGTAAGATTTTCCCCTGGGTTTAAACTGAGGTTCCCTTCGTTAACTATAGCGCCTGGGTTTGAGACATTAAAATGATAGCCACTGGGGTTTCCTACTAGGTTGGCATAATCATTTGTTCCCATGGCTTGAAACCAGAAGTTATTGCTGTTAAAACCTATACCTGTGGCTGTAGTCACGCTGAATGAGGCGGGGACATTAACACTAGCGTTGGGGCCAAACATTATGCCTGCGGGGTTCATCAGGAAGAGGTTAGAATTACTACCGATGACTTGGATCAGACCATTGATAATTGAGGCGTTACCTCCTGTGATTCTGCCGAGAATATTGCGAGTATCTGGAGTGGTTAGGAAGTTGGCTGTTTGACCAGAGTGAACGTTGAATTGGTCAAAACTGTGGAAGAGGTTAGTCCCATTATGAGCGCCACCTTGAATATTAAATTGATTGCCGTTTTGATTGACGGTTGTACCTGTGCCGTCGTTTGAGGGGGTTATGGGTTGAGATTTGGCGGGAGTTGTAGCCAATATCCCTAAAATTACACTCAGAGCTGTTATACTGTAAGATTCTAATCTATTAGCTTTCATAAAAAACTTTTACAGTTATAATACTTATTTTAAGTAAACAGAGAAATTAGGCAACGACAATATTTTTAGTCAAAATATCATCGTATTTTTCTTCTAGAGATTGTAGCAACGATCCTCCTGTTTATGCTACTAAACCGAACAGCCTAATCTTCCTATTGCAATATAACATTAGACATCTGGTAAAAATCAAAAATAAAATCAATTCTTATCCATAAATTATCAATTATTTCTCCCTGTTGCCTGTTGCCAGATGAGCTGTTGCCTCTTTTCTGGAGATTTCTATTAGAACCTTATTGAATATAATAGCTGTAAACCCAGGTCCAGCAATTCTCATAGTTAACATTCGAGTAATATCATGTCTGGTAGCATCGGTATTGTATAGTTAAAGTAAGAAAGAAGGAAGAAGGAAGAGGGAAGAAGGCTTAAAAGCTTGAAAAAACGTAAATTTCCTGTAGATATTCACTCTTGGTTTTACACAAACGCGCCCCAGCAGACATGATATAAGTTGAATTGCCAACACTAAATCCGCTAACCACCTAGGTTATTAAAAGTTGCAATCATCGCTTCCAACCCACCAGGGGTGAAAGTTAACACAGAAGTTTAAATCCACTTGAGTCAATAGATGAAAGCTATAGTGGTATACGCTATGTAGAACCCATTTGGGATCTTTTTCAAGATAAAGTTTTTTTTAGTAGGAGTCAAGAACACCGAGTCAGGAGATGGAAGGAAGGAATATAGAAAAAGGTCGAAAAATACTCCCCACCTTCCTATCTTCCTACCTTCCCATCTCTTTTGAGAGCGCTTTTGAGATTGGTGAACCACAAATTCAAAACAATAATACTTGTAGGGACGTTCCATGGAACGTCTCTACTGTAGTCTATTCAAATGAAAACTGCTGTAAATAGAACTCAAATGGGTTCTATATAGTATCTTTGCGTAAGTCCTGATTATTTAATTATTTAGATAGCTCTGTAAAGTCGATGCGTTCATAGATGTAGAATTAAAAATTCTCAAACATTTGCCCAGGAATGCACAACCAATAGTATCATTCATCGATCAATGGAAGATTTTCCTTATTCCTTCTTCCTTCTGCCATTATATTGCTATTTTGATATGACACTAGGGCGTATTTTCATTCTCTTAACTATCAGAGTTGTCAACCCAGGTCCAACTAAGATAATAGTTAACATTCGAGTAAGTTGAATTGCCAAAACTAAACCAGCATCACCACCCAACTCATTCACAGTTGCGATCATGGCTTCTATCCCCCCTGGGGTAAAACTTAACACAGAAGTAATTAAGTCCACCTCTGTTAAATTATAAAATTCATAACCTACTCCAAAACAACCGATAATTAATCCTATTACCAGTCCGAGATCAATTAAAATAGCTTTCCACAATTTACGAGCATTTTCCCAATCAAACTGAACGCCTATAGAAATTCCTACTAGCAGGAGACCGACTGCAAATAACCATTGAGGAACTTGTAATTGATATGGCGTTCCCCACAAAGTAGTTAACCCAACTATAAAACTACCTAAAAAAGCAGAGGAAGGCAAACGTAATAATTTTCCGCCCCAAATTCCTAAACCACAACATCCTGCTATTACTAATAAATTCCCAAATATGGATATGCTTGTTTTACCTGATACTAATAAAGTTGTAGTTTGAGTCTGGTCAATAGCTGAAAACATGAATATGGTAGCAGTTGGTATAATAAATACTACTAATAACAATCGCAAATACTGGAGGATAGCAACAGCAATAGGGTCTGCCTCTAGTTCTTCACTCATAGCAACGATAGCAGAAGCGCTGCCAGGAATAGATGCCAGAAAAGCAGTAGAGCGGTTAACTCCACTCAAAAGTGACAACAGATAGCCTTTGAACATACTTAAGGCAGCAGTAATCAGAATACACCCTATTACAGGAATAGCGTAAGTGCTAATTAAACTAATTGTTTCTGGGGAAAAACGAAATGCTGTAGCAATACCAATTATTGCTTTGCCCATCATCATTATTACTTTCGGTAACGGTTGGGGAGTACCTTGAGCGATCGCATAGATAATTCCGGCAATCATCGGCCCGAGCAACCAACCGACAGGAAAATTGAGCCAGTGGAATATAGACCCTACTAAAATAGCTAAGGTTATGGGGACAATGGCAGTTTTGATAGTTGATAATTTTGAGATAATTGCTTGGTTGTTTAACACGCTTAAAAATATATAAAATTTTGCAGACAACTTAATATTTCTTCTGGCAGCTTTGGAATTGTAAATAACTGGGGCAGGTTTTCAACACATTCAGGTTTAACCATACACTTTTTACTACATTCTCCTGTGCCAACAGGAATAATATTAATATTATAGGACTTACGCACTTCAACGTATTTCTGTCATTGCGACCAATAGGGTTTGCGCAGCAGTCCGGAACGGAAAGCAATCTCAAGTCCTAGTTTTTCGTACCTCATGCGTAGTCCTGATTAGTTATTGTAGTTGAATATCTATAATTAGGCTCAGTTGCAACACACCTTACACTAGAACAAGAGTGTGATTCAGAATTTTGCATAAGTTCTATATTTGTTATTGTAGTTAAATATCTACAGTTACTGGAGAACATTACTATGACCATGACCTTAACGGAAAAAATTTTAGCCAAAGCTGCGAAACTTTCTCAAGTAACTCCTGGAGAAAATATTTGGGTTCATGCTGACCTGTTAATGACCCATGATGTTGCTGGCCCCAGTACCATTGGTATTTTTAAGCAGGAATTTGGCGTAAATGCCAAAGTTTGGGATCGAAATAAAATAGTTATTATTCCTGACCATTATATTTTCACCGCTGACAAACGAGCTAACCGCAATCTTGATCTTGTACGAGAATTTGCCATTGAACAAGAAATTAAATATTTTTATGATATTAGCGATCGCTCCGACTTTCAGGCCAACCCTAACTATAAAGGTGTTTGTCATATTGCCCTAGCTCAAGAAGGTCATACTATTCCCGGTCAAGTACTGTTTGGCACTGACTCCCATACTTGTAATGCTGGTGCTTTCGGGTTATTTGCCACTGGTATCGGTCACACTGATGCAGCTTTTGTCATGGGAACAGGTAAATTATTGTTGAAAGTTCCTGGGACAATGCGGTTTGTTTTCTCTGGGGAATTGCCAAATTATCTATTGGCAAAAGATTTAATATTGCATATTATTGGTGATATTGGTGTATCTGGGGCTACTTATCGCACAATGGAATTTGCGGGTGAGACTGTGGAAAAGATGACCATGGAGGAACGAATGACTTTGTGCAATATGGTAATTGAGGCGGGGGGAAAAAATGGTGTTATTGCTGCAGATCGGACAACTTTTGAGTATTTGCAGGGGCGAACTACCAAAACTTTTGAGCCTATTTACAATGATATCAATGCTAGATTTTTTAGTGAGCGCTCCTATGATGTCACAAAATTAGAACCAGTAGTAGCTAAACCTCATTCTCCAGATCGCCGAGAATTAGCACGAAATTGCCGCGATATTATGATTGACAGGGTTTATATTGGCTCTTGCACGGGTGGAAAAATTTCTGATTTTATTGATGCTGCTAAAATTATTAAAGGTCATCAAGTGAAAGTGCCTACATATTTAGTACCTGCAACTCAAACAGTTTACAACGATTTATTTTCCATCAAACACGATGGTCAGACCCTATCAGAAATATTTTTAAATGCAGGTTGCCTCGAACCTGCTCCTCCTTCTTGTGCTGCTTGTGTAGGAGGACCGCTAGATACTTTTGGGCGGTTGAATGAAGCTCATGTATGTGTTTCTACCACTAACCGTAATTTTCCTGGTCGCATGGGTAACAAACAAGCTCAAATATATCTAGCATCTCCCTATACTACTGCTGCTTCTGCTATAACTGGGTATGTTACAGACCCACGAGAGTTTATTTAAGAGAAGAAGGAAGAGTTTAACAATTAATAATTAATAATTAATCATTAATTATTACCTCTCCTTGAAAACGGATAGAATTGACGAACAGGAAAATTAATTCATTAGACATCTGATAAAAATTAAAAATAAAGTCAATTATTATCCATATATAATCAATTATTTCTCCCATATGAGCTGTTCCCTTTTCTCTGAATATATCTATTGTTTCTCCTTTAAAGGAGAGGGATTAACACTTAATCCTTTGAGAATATAGACTAAATATTGAAAAAAAAGGAAATATGGTGTAATATAAAGTCTCATTAATTAGCCATAATAAAAATCTTTTCTCCGATCAATTACTCCCTGTTCCCTGTTCCCTGTTCCCTCAATTTTTTATTGTGGTTATTCAAAGAGACATAATATAAGTTCTCAAGAAGACCGACAATAACTTCTCAGAGCTGATATAATTCTGGTTCAACCCAATCTAATATCATGCTTAAAATTACTCCCAAAAATCTGTTACATCCCGACTATCCTTTCGCTCCTAAAAACTTCCCGTTTTTTTATGGTTGGATAATTTTAATTGTTTGCACCATTGGGGTCATAATGAGCATACCTGGTCAAACTATTGGGATGAGTGCTTTCACTGACTATTTACTAGCTGCTACTGGTCTGTCACGGTTACAATTGAGTAATGCTTATTTTTTTGGTACTTTGACCAGTGGTTTACTATTGCCTTATGGCGGAGTATTGCTAGACCGTTTTGGGGCGCGAGTAACTGTTGTTTGTGCATCAGTAGGTTTAGCTTTAACTTTGTGTTATCTCAGTTTTAGCGATCGCCTAGCCACCCTCATCAGTAACGCACTTCCCAAAATTCCCTATTCAACTATAGCGCTATTAATACTGATATTAGGTTTTGTCTGCCTGCGTTTTTCCGGCCAAGGTATGTTAACTATGACCAGTCGTACAACTCTCGGTAAATGGTTTAACCGTCGTCGGGGTTTTGCTTCTGGTATTAATGGTGTATTAATGGCTTTGGGGTTTTCTATTGCACCTTTAGTTTCAAGTTCATTGATTAATACTTTAGGTTGGCGAAATGCTTGGCTAACTATGGCAGCAGTTGTTGGTATTGGTATGGGGTTAATAGGGTGGGCATTTTATCGCGACCTTCCTGAAGAATGCGGTCTATTAATGGATGGAGAGTTGCAAACACCTACGGTTAAACTAGAAAACTCATCTGAAAACAACTTGCAAGATTTTACCCGCGCTGAAGCCGTCGGCACAATTATGTTTTGGGTGGTGACATTAGTATTATCCTCACAGGCTTTGATCTTTACAGGTATTACTTTTCATATCGTTGATATTGGTGCCGAATTTGGATTATCCCAAGTAAAGACAGTGAGTATATTTTTACCGCAGGCAGTTGTATCTACTATTGTTGGTTATTTGATGGGTATGGCTGCAGACAGAGTTAATATCAAATATTTATTCATGGTGATGATGGTTGGTCAGGCAATAGGTGTGACTGCTATTGCTAATTTTGGCGTGCCATTATTTCGGGTATTAACTATTGTGGGGTTTGGCATTAGTACGGGATGTTTTGGTACTTTATCAGCAGTAGCTTTACCGCGTTTTTTTGGTAGAGCTTATTTGGGTTCTATTTCTGGTTTTCAGATGATGATTCTGGTCATAGCTAGTGCCATAGGACCTTCTTTTTTAGCTATATTTAAAGATAAATTAGGTTCTTATCAACCTGGTCTTTATGGTTGTTTGATATTGGTAATTTTGATTTTAATTCTCACTTTTTTTGCACGCCACCCTCGCAAACTTGATAGATGAATTATATCAAGTCCGGTGGAACAGTTGTCATTACGAACGCAGCGATAGCGGAGTGAAGTAATCGCAAAGTACTGTGATTGCTTTCCGTTCCGGAATGCTCCGCAAACGCTTCACTTCACTTCCTTCCGCTCAAAAAGTATCCTCGCTATATTTACCCCAACTTCAAACTATCGAAAGCCATCATACTTGAAAAAACGCCAATGCCAAGGTTCATAACTTACTCCTTGAGAGTTGTTTTCAGGAAATGACATTTCAAAGCCGTATTGGCTTGCATTTTCAATTAGCCACTGAAAAGCTTTAGTTTCTGCAAATTCATAAGTAATATCTTTTTTCGGGAAATTGCCATCAGTTAAGTCTACAGCAAAACCTGTATGATGTTCACTGTATCCTGGTGGTGCAGAAAGTTTTGCTGCTTTTTCTGGGGAACCCTGGCGCTGAATCTGGTATTGGAACAGTTGCTCTTGATCAGCAATTGTCCGAAAGCCTGAAACAGGAACTATCCAGACTCCTTCATCCCTGGCAGCATATATCATTTTCATCAAAGCAAAAGCAGCTTCTGGTGTCAATTTTTCAAATCTTTGATATTCTGCACCTGTGGCATAACTGCTAACAATTACCATTTTTTGCGGGTCTCCTTCCTGGTAGGGAAAATGTCCGAATTTTGGCTTTTTTACTGTTAACACTGATTTTGGCTCAACTGAGGGAGCGATTGCTGGAGATGGTGGAGATGGAGAAACTGTTTTTTCCGGTGCTGGAGAAACAAGAACGGTAGGCGTAACAGAAGGAGAAGGTGTAACGGTTGCTGGTTTTTTAGTTAAAAATTTCACAATTGCATAACCGTTAAGAATTAGTCCCACAACTAATAAAGTGGTGGGAACAAAAAAACGAAAGCTAGTCCAGAAGCTTTTATTCATTGGTTTCCTATAGACTTATTTTTTAACCTGTTCATTAGTCTAGTCTTGTAGTATTTGCTATTTTCCACTTGCCATTGCTAAATTCAAGAGTAAAGCGATATACCCCACGACTAGCACTCGGATCAATACCTCCACCAATGTAGTAAAGCGTTGTAAACTCGTAAACTCGTACATCAATTGCTGCTTGTTTCCCCGATAATTGAAAATTGCCAACAAGCTCAACACTAGGTTTGTCATAAGTGTAATATGCTCGATTTTCATTAAGCCAATCTATAGTTCCCTGAGTTTTGTCATAGTAAGCGCCAACCGTGTACTCTGATAAAAGTTGACTATTAGGAGGATTGCCTAAAACCTCACCTTTAATTTCCAACCAATCACGAACTACCTTAAGGGCAGTCTCGGAGGTTAAAATACTACTATCAGTATTTGAATAACCTATAAGACGAGGTGCATCGTTGACAGATTCAACTGTGATTTCAAAATTTTTCCTGTCTGTTTTACTATCTGAAGCACCAATAGGCCAAATAAATTCTTTCTCGTTAATAGTATCGTTATTACTAAGGTCTTGAGCAAATATTGTTAGGCGATCGCTACCCATAAAGTTTGTATTACTTTCATAAACAATTCCATTATTAGCCTTAAGAGTGTTGTTAACCTGGCTAGGGGTACCACAGAAAGCTACTGTATTATTCTCACTGTATTTAATCCCCCGAAATGATACGCCACCGACTACATTTTCTTTAATAATTATTTTTCCATTGTTAGGAGTAAACTTAAGACAAATGTTATCCCCGTCAGGTTCTTTAACACTAATTCCTTTGATACTAAATTTTTGGTCTTCTTTGGCAATTTGGTTTCCTGGAACAGTAATAACTGGACGTTGATTGTCGGGAGTCACGGTAACTATTCGATTAAGGGTATTACTAATTCCGCCATCTCCGTCAGTAACTTTTATTTCCAAGGTGCGAGTGCCCTTTTTGGGATTATCTGATACATTTTGATAAATAATACTTTTAACTGCAGTTTCAACAGCTTTAACAGTGGCACTAGAATTGAAAACAACTTTCAAAGGCTCAGTGCCAATGCCTCCTGAAAAACTACCAATTGACGTATTTCGGTAAGTAATCTGGTTATTATTTTCCTCTGCAGATTCCGTACTTGGCCTTTTCTGATAAATCAACAAACGATCGTTCTCAGTGCCGCCTTTTACAATTTTTACGGTTAATTCGCCTCCATCAAAATCAGGGGAATCTGAGTCATTAATTTCAATATCGCAAGCGATCGCTATTAACTTTCCTTGGGGACAAGAAAACTTTTCTTGAGTTTCACTAAACCTTAATGGTTCTGATATTGAGGTAGGTTGACTGCTAGGGATACTTGATGAATTGTCGCCAATTAGAACAATTGCTATCAATCCTGTAAAAATCACTAAAACTCCCAATGCACTAGCAACAACACCAGTTATAGATGAAAGGGAACCAGAAGCAGCAATAGGCAAAACAGTATTAAGGGACTGGTGAATACTTTCAGCACTAACGCCATTTGAGTTGGCAGATAACATTTGTTCAAAAACCTTAGCGCGTGAATCGCTAATTTGCTTATTGGTATACCACTCCCAAGTATTATCGTTTTTTCTGAGCAATTCCTCACGCTCCAAACCTGTCATTAACATCAATACTGTTATTGCCAAATCTCGAATATCTTGAAACGGATTAAACTCTACTTCTGTTGTATACTCGCTCTTCTCTCCTAAATTTGCATTAGAGCTAGGTTCTTGTGTGGAATTATCTAAAGCTCCTTTTTTAACAGTTTCCCTTATATCTTGAATCAGCTTAAAATTTACTAAAATAAGTAATCCATCCTCAGTTTTGATCAAATTACTGGGAGAAATGTTACCGTGGCTAAAGCCTTGATTGTGCAAGTCAGAAAGCACTTTTAAAACTTGGTTCATCAACTGAACTGCCTCATATTCACTTAATGTTTGATAGGATGTTCCTTCAACATAAGTTTGTATTATTGATAGTTGCTGCTGGTTGCTATCGAAATAAAAATCTTCAATTTGTTCAATTTGTGGATGTTTTAATCTAGCAAAACTATCTAATTTATGTTGAAACTTTTCCAAGTCTTTACCTGTGAAATCTCTCTTTAAATAGTGTCCATGGTATTGATAATTGTCTCCTACTAGAGAAATAGTTTCCAACGAGTCTTTTTGAATATCCTTAATGAATAAATAACGTTCATCCTGCTTTGAACCCAATTTAACTGTGTCTTGCATAAGCCTCGATTTATGGCACAACTGTGAAAATACTGAAATATATGTATGGCCTTTTTTGTTTCTCGGGAGATTGTCTCTCAGAATATAAGAACATTAAACAGCCTCTATATTTAATGATATACTAAGTATTAATGTATTAATAATCCTTTAGTCGAAGTTGGATGAAGATAAACTTAATTTTAGCTCTTGAAAGAGCGAATTTAACCTGGACTTTGCAACCACAGCGCGCTTGTAAAGTCGGCCATGATTCTGACTGCGATATTATCCTTCCTAGTATTGGTCATGTGCCTACCCTTAATTTAGAATTTAGGTATAACCAATCAACAAAAAAATGGTGTGTAAAAAAGTTGGATGGCTATCAGAATGTTACCGTTAACAATAGTCTGATGGAAGATAAAGAGGTTCCTATTTTGGGGGAAACTCGGATAGAAACTATAGAAGGCCAGGCATTATTGGCTGTACCTAGAGCAGAGACTTACGAAACGGAAAGCTCGCCATCATTCTTGCAAAACTCGACAACAAATTTAATAACATCAACACGGCTATTGTCAGGCTACGTTTACTTAAAAGGAATTTTTAGTAGTTTTGAGCTACTGGATTACTTACGAGTTGACCCCTACAAAGCGAAAATTCCGGCTTCTAGTCTTAACCTGGATGAAATTGCAGGTCACGCTGCTCGCTCGGCTTTAATTACAGTATTGTTTGCAATTTCAGCCTTAACTGTATTATGTGTGCAGACTTTAATAATAATCGAAACTGGTTTTTCAATCTGGGTTTTTCTGCTTGGCATTGTTGGGGGACTATTAGTAGGATTCGAGCTAGTTTATTTGCGATGGTTCATGGCCAGACAATTCATCAAAAAGAATTATACGCAAAATTATCAAGTTAGCTTCTTCAAATTTCTCGAACCATTAGTAAATAACTTTCGACAGCTAGTAATGCAGGTAGAGCAACGTCAAAATGTTATTGTTTTTGGTGGTAACTATCCCTTTACTGGTTATGGCGAGTTGATTCCAAAATCTAGTTGGACTGTACCAATAGACAGATTAGCAGAAGATTCAAATAGCAAAGTTGATATTCCTATTTCTGAATTTTATAAATCTGTTGATGCTGACATTGCTCAAAAACAACTACCAAAACTACAAAAGTATTCCTACTTATTTATTGATGGTTTCGAGCTAAAAGACAGTCAGTTTTTGGCCGTTCCTACTACTCAGCCAGGAGTAACTTACTTAGAAGACCCGCTCTTAAATCAAGAGCATAATAAAGTAGGAAGTCTCAAGCGAGCTTATCGAGTTTATCAATACACTGATACGGAACGTGATTATGTTCTCACCCACTTTTTGCGATTTTTAAATGCTGGTTCGATTACTTTTGTTGAGTCTTCTGCTTACATTTTGACAGGTATAGACCGCAAGCGCTTTAGCTTAGTTTCCACCCTTCAAGATACTAATTTTTTAAGGTTAATTAAAGCTCTGATTATTGGTATAATTATTGGTATAGTTCCAGGTGGCTCATACTTCACTGGCTTAATAGCTGTTGTTCATATTGGCGTTTTTATCTATAAAATCACTTCCTGGCAGTTGAATAATTTCCGACAAAAAAGAGCTGCAGAGTTTGGAGAGGAGTACAATTATGGTGTTGATAAGACTTTACGAGAGTATGTTGCAGAGCCTTTATTCTTTGAAAGAAAAGAGAAAGAGAAAGGGTCAAATTTTACAATAAGACAAATAGTTTTCAACCCACGGCTTTACAACCCCATAGGCATTGTTATAATAGTTATTGCAGTTTTGTTATGGTTCTTTGTTTGGATACCACTTTTGTTGGCTGCTTTTGTCAACATAGGTTTGAACGCCTTTCTCAGAGTTGATAGATATCTTAAAATAAATTTTGACTATTATGGTGCTCAGGATACATTACTTTATTGGAAAACTATTCAAACTAGCATTTTTAATAGTACCATTAAGACATTAAAAGATTGGGGAGTTGATACATCAGAGTTTGAATTTTTCAAGCAGGTTATCAATAATGGGATAACAATTGATGCTAATAACATTACGAATAGTGGTCAAATGGTAATTGGTATTGATACACAAACTACCCTTAATCAGCCTGTAAACAAACCTTCTAACAAATAAACTAACTAAAAAGGAGAAATGATAGAATGAGCGAAACTAACAGTGTTTCTATCAAGGGCAATATTTCAAACAACAATGGTCAAATGGTTACCGGTATTAAAAATCAGGTAACAACTCAGTCACTAGACTCCTCAGAAGCAGAGAAACTAGGAATTGAGGAGTTGTTGACCCAGTTAAAAGAGGCGATCGCTTCCGAGTCAAATTTAAAGGAAGATGATAAGGAAACTGCACTAGAAGAAATAGAAAATCTGAATCAAGCTGCCAATAATCCAGGGGATGGGGGCATGAAAAAAATGGCCAAACGTGCGATACAGATGCTTACAGGTGTATTCGCGGGACTGCCTGCCGCCGCTAAACTCGCAGAAATAGCGAATAAAACTTTGCCTGCTTTGGGCAGCAAGTTTGGATTGGAATAGTAATATCAAATTAAGGATACTAAAGCTACTAGATAGAAATATTTAGGATAGGCGGTGCGTTACATTTTATTAACGCACCCTACTTGACTAAATCAAGAGGGCGAATGCCATTCGCCCCTACAGGTTTTTGGTTATGACGTGAGGTCATCAACATAAAAAGCGCTGTAAATATATTAACTGATTTTTATGAAGCACAGCAGTGGGAGCATCTTGCTCCCGTGCTAGATATTCCTTTTTCCTGTAAACCATTACGCAAGTAGGACAACCATATAATCAGGACTTACGCAAATTCACCTTGAAAATGTCATATGTAGGGGCGAATGGCATTCGCCCTCAGAAGAAGAATTAATACTCTCACCGCCAAATCATCAACTATTATTTACTTCACAATAAAGCCAAACGCCGCTCAGAAGAATAACCAGAAAAAATCCGTGCTATTTGCGATCGCTCAATCTCAAGATGCTGTTCTAAAACACTAGAAATCACATTCCGGAAGTCAGTTGTCACCGCTAGATCCCGTCCCTCAAACAATTCTGACTCATCCAAACCAGGCCATTGTCCGTAAATCTGACCACCACGCACGCCACCACCTAAGACCCACATTACATTACCATGACCATGATCGGTGCCACCATTACCATTTTCTTTCACCGTGCGACCAAATTCTGACATTACTAAAATTACGGTATCTGAGTAAAGGGGACCCAACTCCTGAACTAGAGTAACTAAACCTTCCCCAAGAGGTTTCAATCGTCTTGCTAAAGCACCTTGACTGCTTCCTTGGTTAACATGAGTATCCCAATTACCGAGAGCGAGAAACCCTAATTGTGTTTTGGAATCACCAACCATAATTTGAGCTAAATTTTTGGCATCACCAGCAAAACCCTTGGGAGGTGGCGCTCCTGCTGAAGCTGCTTCCATTTCTTGCTCTAAGTCAGCTAATAGTAAATCTCTTGCTTGGCGACCTTCTTGGTAAACTCTACTAAGTTCGTCATTGCTGCTGTAAAGGCGATCGAATGCTTCATAAATTTTAGGGCGGTCTATGGGTAAACTACGGGTTGATTTTCTCCCGGTGGGAAGACTAGCAACTGGCATTGCACCCATGAGAATGCGAGGTGGTGTATCTCCTAAGTTTACAGCTTGAGTAGGTTGATCTTTTGGGAGATTTGCTAACAAACGATTCATCCATCCATCGGGTATTTTTTTATTACCTGGAATACCTGTTTCCATATAATATTGAGCATCAAAATGGGAGCGAGTATCGTTGTTTGAACCGCAGGCGTGAATAAATGCTAAACTGCGATTTTGCCAGAGAGGTATGATACTTGCTAGAGCAGGATGTAAGCAAAATTGGCCGTCTAAGTCGATCGCTCCTTCTGCTTCTCCTGGAGCAGGAATTGCTATTTTTGGTCGTGCATCGTAATAATTGTATTCTTGGTGGGGAATAACTACATTTAATCCATCGACTCCTCCTCGGAGAAAAATAACTATTAATCGTTTACGGTTGTTGGTTTGAGCTAATCCTTTTGCTACCCAACCATGACTACCAACAGATATTATTCCTGAAGCTGATAGTAAGCTAGCAAATTGTAAAAAATTACGTCTTTTCATATTATATTAAATCCGGTTAAACAGTTATAGAATGGTTAAGTCTTTAGGAGTCAGGAGGACCGAGTCAGGATTAGAGAGAATAACTTTGATGAGCGTAGTTATGACGATTGGAAAATTTTTTTATGTCCAATAAAACTGATTTGATATTACCTCTAATATTAAATCCAGTTGAATACTTATTATACCAATTCCCGAAAGTAATGCTATACTTCAGTTCTACTTCAACAGTCAAATATTTACCAAGATTCAAAGTCTTTTTTTGACAATTATTAGTCGGTTAGTATAGATTTTTCCTACTTTCAACCCTCCCCCACCTCCCACACTTCCCACACTTCCCCACCCAATCATACATAGCATTCTTGCGTGAGAAATGGTATTATATAGCTGGGAGTAGAGGTGGGTCCTCACCCTGCAATACTTCTAAAACTTATGGGAAGGGATAGATTTCCTACTCCCTACTTTTAGAAGAGATGTCTAATATCATGTCTGGATAAGAGCGCGATAGAACTCCGTGACCTTTACGCTACCAAAAAACTTTATCCTTCTACTCAGGGTTTCTTATTCTTTCTTTCCTCCTGACTCGGTCCTCCTGACTCCTGACTCCTCAAGAATTAAGATTCATATCATACCCTAATTTACCAACGCCTATTTTTCCATCATTTCTGGACTACCTAACATTAAAGCTGCTTGTAAATCATTTGGGCTATTTTTGATTATTGCTTGAGTTTGGGCAGAAAAATTATTTCCTAAAGTTGCCCTAAGTTGCCGATGATTTATCCGTCTTGGTTCCCCTTGGTTTAACTGACCACGAGATATAATTGTCGCAAAGCTAATTCGACGCATCATGGCATCGGAATTTAACCATGCTTCTTTAGTGTTTTTATAGCCGTCAGGAGTTTTACAAGCATAAAGCTTCATTCCTAATTGTTCTAAAATTCGTTTAATTCTCCCCCATCTTGGTTTGTCAGTATTGGTTGCTCTAGCAGCAGAAACAATATATTGATAAGGGGTTTTAAATTTGCTCCTATAATATTTTTCATTCCAGAATTCAGGACTATTAAATAAAGTTTCTAATACAGAACGAATGTTGCCGTTGGTTTCTTGAAATCTTTTAGCTAGTTTATTAACTAAGCTACCGGGAGGTCGATCGGCAACAAAATATTGAGCTAATTTATAACTAATAAAACGGGCAGTAGATGGATTACTTGCGAGAATATCTAAGGCTTTTTCTCCTTCTTCTATTCCACCTGCTTTAATGGGTATTCCTAAAAATATTTTATCGCTATTATCATGGCGTTCTGGAAAAAATTTAAACCCACTCCCATCTCCACCACGACGTTGTATTCCCCAACCTGTAAAAATTCTTGCTAAAGTTATTATATCTTGTTGTGTATACCCTCCATTAACTCCTATAGTATGAAGCTCCATAAGTTCGCGGGCATAGTTTTCATTTAAGCCTTTAAATCTGCCACGGGCACCTTTACTACCAGGAGCAGTATTTAGCCAATTATCTAAATAGAATAACATGGCTGGATGATAGGCTGTTGCTCCTAATAAATTACGAAAATTACCAAGTGCGTAAGGTCGAATAGCGTCTCTTTCGTAAGTGCCAACTAAGAGGCGAGTTAAATTACCTTTATCTACAGAAATATTGAAGTGGTTAAACCAAAAATCTACCATTACTTCTTGTAGTTGTTTGTTACTAAATATTGCTTGAAGTAAACGTGTATCTTCTGATTCTTGTAAAACTTTTCTGATACTTTTGTTCATTTCTCTTCGTTGTTTTTGAGTAAAGTCTTTAGCTCCTTTTTTTAGTGGAGGGACAGTTTTTTTATATAATTCTGTTGGAGCTAAGTTAAAGTTAGGAAACTTAGCCATTTTTTGCATGATTTTTGAAGATTCTCTAATAGTTTCTGGTCTCAGTTGAGACTGAATATAATTATTAATTCCCATTGATTTAACTCGTTCTATATCTCCTGGTCTAGGACCAAAACTTAGACGATTCAAAACATGGATAGTTTGGGCATTAATAGATTGACTATCAGCATAGCTAGGATTTGGTAATCCTAACCAGATAATTAAGCTAAATAGCAGAGATACAATCCAGTAACTAGAGACTTTTTTCATTTTACTTCTCCATAAAAGAGGGAGTAGGGAGTATGGAGTCGGGGGAAATAATTGAGAATTTATGTGGAATAATTGATTTTATTTTTTATTATGGGAGATGTCTATTAGACTTCTTGCAGAAGTCAGGGAATAGGGAATAGGCAATAGAGAACAGTAGGAAAAATATTTCCCTGTCTAAAGATTATTATCAGTCTATTTCCGTGCCCTATCTGTATATTGTTTTATATATATTTGTATGGGAGTCTTATTCTGAAAGTTTTTGATTTTAGTAAACGTTATTTACAGCAACATAATATATCAATAATCATAACTTAAATATTTTAATTTTACCACTACAAAATTTCTCTGTAAAAATCAGGAATTATCTTATCTTCTCTAAGTACCTAAACTTGATTTGGGTACATCTCATATTTGCAAAAATATTTTTTTTCTTATTCCCTATTCCCTATTCCCTGTTCCCTGTTCCCTGTTCCCTGTTCCCTAAAAGGGATAAATTTTTGGCTTTATTCAAAATTGAGATGCACCCCTTGATTTTTACTGAAATTAAGGAACTTTCCAAATATTAATCTTCCGGTCCCAACCACCGCTAATTATTGTTTGACCATCAGGACTAATTGCTACTGTACTAATATAACTGGTGTGTCCGTTTAAACTACCTTTTAATTTACCTGTACTCAGTTCCCAAAACTTGATGGTTTTATCCCAACTGCTACTAATTAAAGTTTTACCATTAGGAGTAATAACGATTGACCATACTCCATCTATATGTTCTTTTAAACTATGAATTAATTCATCTGTCTGCAAGTTCCAAATGTTAATCGTGCCATCACTACTACTACTAGCTAATATCTGACTATCAGGACTGAAAACTACAGACAAAATTGATAGAGAATTAGTATTTATATTACGGATTAGTTGACCTGTTTTTAGGTTCCACAATTTAATCATATTATCTTTACTACCACTAGCTAGAAATTGACCGTCAGGACTAATGGCGATCGCATTGATAATCTCATAATGTCCTTCTAGGGTTCGGATCGACTCTCCAGTACTTAAATTCCAAATTTTAATAGTTTGATCCCAACTCCCGCTTACCAACATTTCACCGTCAGGAGCGATCGCTACTGCATCTACCACATCGTTATGTCCAGTGAGAGTCTGCACCAGAGTAATATCAGTGACATTTTTATTTTTGGGTAGTTTCCAAATTTTGATAGTTTTGTCATCACTACCACTGATAACTAACTCTTCATTGGGAGATACTGCCACTGAATTTATTGATTCTTTGTGAGCTTTCCAAATAGCTATGACTTCGCCATTCTGAATATCTCTGACTGAAATCATCCCGTTACTACTACCACTGATGATATGGGAATTTAAAGCAACTACAGAATTCACTATTCCACCTACTTCATTAGAAATTGCCTTTGCTAGAGTAAAATTTACAGGAGTTTCTGTGCCATTTTTTTTTGTCGAGATAGTTGTAGAAACAGGTTTTGTTGCTTCTGTTGGAGTAGTTGTAGTTTGAGTGGTCTGGGGTTGTTGAGAAATGGTTGGCAACGAAACCTGTTGTCGCCACTGCCAAAAAGTATTAATTTCTATTCCTCCAGAAACAATCGCATCAGAATTTTCTTGCAACTTGACAATACCGTTAATAGCGACTAGATGACCTTCTGTATCTAGCACTGGTCCCCCACTCATCCCCGCTCTGACTAAATTATCATAAAGTAAACTATAACCACCGATAGGTTGCTGACGCCCTTTGACTACCCCTGGTGTACTCAGAAAAATTCGTTGTTGGAGGTTACTCCCAGAACGTGGCCATCCCCCCACAAAAACTGCTTTTCCCTGAACTAACTGAGTTGGGTCGCCTGTTTCGGCAACGGGGTAATTTTGAGAACTGGTAAATGGCACAACGGCTAAATCTACGTCTGGTACTTGTTTAATGAGACTATAGTAAACTGGATGCATTTCTCCATCGGGTGTGCGTACTTGGTAATCTCCTACTTTATTGACAACGTGCCAGTTGGTGAGTACATAATATGTATCTCCTTGTTTTTCGACAATTACACCTGAACCACCTCTGTTTTGTCCATCAATTCTAACTGTAATTTCTCCTGCTATTTTGTTGATTTCTGATTCTGTTAAGCTAAGAGCAACTTCTGATGCTATTAGTGGCATTAGGGTAGTGATACTAATAATTAAGTTTCTGATATTAATAGTCTTTAGAGGTAAAATACTAATAATAATTATGGTGATGATTTTCTGAAAGTTCATTTTTTTATTTGTCAGCAACAGTTTTTTGATTTAGATGTTTAACTTCCCTGGCGGGAAGTCCCGCGCTCTCCCGTTGGCGGAGCAAGTGCAGCAGCTATTAGGGGAGCGGAGGGATGGGAAAGCCTGGGCCAATAGTCGGATACCTCCACAAATAAAACCTTCCTATACCCTTGACAAGCTAGGAGGTATGCATGTTATCATCAAGGTCAACACAGGGGGAGGACATCACCTCTGTCAAAACAGCTGTCATTTTTTTCATGACTGAAGAATCCCGCGTTGTCGCGCTATGCGCAACGTCGGGAGTATGTCAATCAAATACTTTACTTCCCAACCGAAGCAGATATTTTACGCCTAATTATGAATATTATTTACAGAACCCATTTGAGATCTATTTAAAAAGAGATGGGAAGATGGGAATCTGGGGAGTTGGGGAGTATTTTTAAACCTTTTTGGCGTTGGTAAATTACAGGATGAAATTTGTAGGGGCAATCCCCCAATGATTAACCAGGGTAGATTACAGAGCGCTACGCCAAAATATAGCGCTGTGCGCAGGCAACAGGCAACACTTAACTGGGAACAGGGGGAATAAATTGCCGTTTGCGCAAGCATTCCGTAGGAATCATATAAGACTTCTAGCTCTTTTGCCCCTACTACAATTTGTAAATATACCAGCGCTCATTGCTATATAAATCATCCCATAAATTACCAACGCCACCTTTTTCCCTTATGCCTTCCCTCTAACTCCTGACTCCTGACCCATGACTCCTGACTCCTGACAAAAAACTCAATCGCCGACAAAGATACGATCAGGGGTTCTATAGACATTAGAGTTGTCGCTAAATAAAGGAAAAAAATCACTCTAACCTAGACAGAGCAATAATTCCCAGCATTTTTACCATCCAATAGCTACAATCCTTACAGAACAAGGTTTTTGGGATTTTTTTTAAGTTATAAAGCGACAAGTCTATTATATCATGTATCTATAGTAATAGACATCTCCTCCAAAAGAGGGAGTAGGCAGCTTTGCTGTAGGCAGTGGGGAACCCACCTTTAACCCCTCCCAGGAGGGGAAATAATTGATATATCTAGTGTGAGAATTGATTTGATTTTTGATTTTTACCAGATGTCTAATAGACAGGTAGGTTAGGACATAGAGTGATGATCAAACTCAGACAGGGGAATGTGGCGTTGCTGAAGCGCGTATATGATTTAATTTTAATTACTTAGGAGTCAGGAGGACTGAGTCAGAAGTCAGGAGAAAGAAAGTGCTTTTCGGTCAATTAAGTAAAGACAATATCTAATTTTGCCATCTTTGAATGACTCTTAATTTACCTAAATTACTTATTTCATACCTCAAATCACCAACGCCGGAAATGTTTTTCCCACTGTTCCCAGATCCTGTGTTCCCTCACACCGAGTGCGCATTCCCTCTCTTGTCAGCATTCCCATGGCGTTTGCGCTTTGCACAACTACATTTTATATGTTGCGGAGCAAAACGCCTGGTTCCAACCGCTTGCGTCTGTCGCACCCTGCGGGGTTACACCCCTGTTCCCTGCTATATATCTAACCTCCACCATTTATTGTTCCTTCAAGCATTTTCTTGTTTTTTCAAATTTAGGCATTGCTGAATTAAGGTATGAAAGTAGGTTTATAGAACCCATTTGAGATCTATATAATTATGGTGTAAGAGTCTTTTCGCGCATCAATTTTGAGGAAAAATCATATGAAGGAGTGTTGAATTTTTTGTATGATCTCTCCCCACATCTTCCCTCCTGTCTCCAGTATAGCTGTCTCCTGTCTCCTAGCTAAAAAAACTTGATATTTATGAAGATACGCTTAGGGGTTCTATAGGGAACAGGGAACACTTAACTGGGAACAGGGAACAGTTAATATTAACAAGTAGTTCAAACCATCCAAAATAAAAAATCCCAAATACAAAATTATCAAATCATACCCACCAGTCAGCAACGCCCAAATTTAAAATCTAGATGCAGTTAGTTAATTACTAATAGTTCAATCGCAATTTTTGTGTACCATAAATTTGGTGGCGCAGTATTACATTCGTCAATCCAAACTAAGGCAAAAATGGTATATATAACTTAAATAGTAGTATCATCAAAGTTCATTTTATTAGGCTCAATCAAAATATTACTAAACTATTGGACTGATAACAACAATCAAATAGTTTTCAGACCTTTACTATTTGCCAAAAAAATGCTATCTCCTCTTATCCCCAAAGCTACTAATTTAATTAGGAGACAGGAGACAGGAGACAGGAGACAGGAGAAATGGATCGGGAGCGAGGAAGTAGGAGTAAGAATTGTAAGAATGATTTTTCTACCCAAATCTTGAGCAAAGTCCGCTTCTAATTGAACCATTACCACTTAAAACCTAGCACTTTTTGATACTTAAAAAGGCTAAAACTTTTATCTATAAAGACTTTTAGATTTATCATTTTCTTTGTGGGTTTAATACCCCACCGTCAACGGGGGTGTTCACGCATTACTTGGGGGAGCGAATCCCCATGTATAGCAATGAGCGCTGGTATATTTACAAATTGTAGTAGGGGCAAAAGAGCTAGAAGTCTTATATGATTCCTACGGAATGCTTGCGCAAACGGCAATTTATTCCCTCTGTTCCCAGTTAAGTGTTGCCTGTTCCCTGCGCACAGCGCTATATATTTTTATACTACATTTTGTGATGCGGAATGTGGGCTAAAATGACCCCCAACCTAGACTATCAACTCCCTGTAGCCGTCCACGGCCTCTTTCACGTCGGCGTTGACAGCAATGGGTTCCTCCTCCTGCGGCAGTTCGACTTCATTTGACTCGCCCGCCAGAAGTAGAAGAGCCTCTCGCAGAATATACGCAGCCCGGAGAAAGACACTGGCGTCTTCTGGTGGCAGGCGTCGAGCCTGCTTGATGTTGCGATCGAGGGCGGCAATACTATTGCGAATCTGTTCTGGCGACAATTTCTCCGGCTTCGTCAGCACTTGATTGAGATCCTGGTCGTCCGGGGCGGCGTCTAGGTTCCCCTGGACTGTGCTTTCGGCTTCTTTATAGTCCTGGATAGCCTGGTTAAAATTGGCGCGGGTTTCTGTATCCACCTCCTGGTTATCTGCCGCCAGTTTCTCTTTGAGAATTTCCTCAAGACGCTCCTGACCCTCGTAACGCAGTTTCGGATCGACTCCACCCAGTTCGTATAAGGCCATGAGCAGGGTATAAAGAGCGCGCTGGAAGGTGCTCGCGTTTTCGGGCAGGAGCACTTTTGCTTTTTCTATACTGCGCTCGATATCGTCGATCGCTTCTTTTAGTTCCTCAGCGGAAAGTTCCTCTGGTTGTTTCTGTTTCAGCCTGTCGAGTCCGGGATACTCTGAATCTGCGGAGTTCTGTTTCGCGGGGTTGCGGTTCGCGATCTGAGCCTGGGCTTGATTGACATCATCGATCGCCTTGGTGAGATTCTGACTGGTTTGTGGGTCTGGGGGCGCATCGCTGGTTTTTTCGGCGATCGCTTTCTCTAATTCGTCTTTATCCTTAACTGCTAATTCTGGGTCAACACCCCCTAGTTCAAACAGAGCCATCTTGAGGGCAAAAAGCAAGCGCTGGAGCAATCCCGCATCCGCCGGGAGGAGGGCTTTGCCATCTTCGATCGCCTTTTCCACTGCGTCTATTCCTTCCTGAATCTCTGACGCTGACATGTCCTCCGGTTTTTTCTGTTTCAGCTTATTCAAGGCTGGATGGGAAGTATCTGTAGAGGATTCTCCCCTGGCTTCCCGGTTGCGCTGGATTTGGTCTTGGGCTTGGTTTACCCCTTCCACGGCTTGGGCAACTTTTTGTTGTGCAGCAGCATCAGGGGGGGCATCTTTGGTTTTTTCGGCAATTAGTTTCTCCAACTCCTCCTTATCTTTAACGGCGAGTTTGGGATCTACACCCCCTAGTTCAAACAAAGCCATTTTTAGGGCAAAGAGTGCTCGTTGGAGTAGGCTGGCATCTGCTGGGAGGAGGGCTTTGCCTTCTTCTATGGCATTTTCCACTTCCTTAATTCCGTCCCTAATTTCCCCCGGTGTCATCTCTGCTGGTTTTTTCTTGGCAAGATTTCCCGCTTTTGAGGCAGCGCGGGTAGCAGCACCACCAACTCCGGTAGTGGATGACCTATCCTTAACCTGAGCCTTTGCTTTATTGTAATCATCGGTGGCTTTTTTCAGGTCGGCGGTGTTGGTGGAGGTGTCTTTTTGTGCTTTCCCACTCTCACTGTTTGAATCCTTATTCTGTCCGTCGAGTTCCAGCAGCACTTTTTTCAGGAAGTGGGCAGCGCGGAGTAATTTGCTGGCGTCTTTGGGGGGCATGGATTTGGCAGCGTCGATGTCGGCGTTGGTGTTTTCGACGGCTTTGGTGGGATCTGATGGGGAGAGGTTTTTGGGATTTGCTGCTGTTTGATCGGGAGCAGTGTTTTTAGCCCTGGAGGTGGATTGAGGGCTAGAATTGGTGGTTTTTGGGGTAGATTTTTGCTTTTTGAGTTTGGCTTTGAGTTTTTTGGTTAGTGATGCCATGGTTTTGTCCTTATTTAATTGGAATTTGGGTTCAAGTGTATCCAGTCCTTGGGTAAGATTATGTAGGATGTGTTAGCGCGATAGCGTAACGCATCGTTTTACAAGAGGGGCGCATAACGCACTAAAGATTAAGGTGGGGGTGGTGCGTTCGAGACCTTCATCAAATGTCAAGATAGGGCTTGGTAAAGGAACGCACCCTACAAAAGCAGCGATCGCACTAATTTGCTTGGGGGTTTGGTTGTTGCGTAATGCTGTGGAATGGCGTACCCTACAAGATTGGCGCTCGCACTATAAATCATCCTGGTCTATTAATGTCGATAAGGGTGCTCTTGCAAAAGATGGTTGCGATTTTCTTTGGTCTGGCGCAGATGTTGGGCTTTCAGTCCTGGGGACAGGAGGAAGATCAACAGGAGGAGGATCAAATGATGAGGCAAGTTTACCAAAAAATTTGCTTTTTTCTTCTGATGTATTTACAGCTTGGCCGTTCATAAGGCTCATCATAAGTTGATGATAATTATCCCTTATTGGTACTTTCGCGCCTTTTACTCCTCTATTTTCAACCAAAACGCGAACGTCGGTAACTATTCTCTGACCATATTCATTTTCCTGGATTTCCAGAAAGGGGGGCGCAGGATTTTTCGTTACTATCAATAAATCAGTCTCGACACTTTCGTCCGGGCGTCTTCCGGGATATATGGCTCCTTGTTTTAAGTTTCTCAAGTAATTCGATTGCAGTGTCGGAACTTCATCTTGTTCTTCCACCGATTGAACCAGATTTGTCAGTGCTTTCTTGGGCGGAGTTTTAAACACAGCTTGCATTTGATTTTTGCCGGAACCCGCATGTTGGATATCTAGGTTTTTTTTTCCTTCTTGGTTCGTTTCTGCTATAAATTTCAGGAATTCCTGAGATGTTTTTTGCTTGAAATTACTATAACGTGGAAGAAAACTGTTTCTTGTTTCCTGATCCAGTTGTGCAAACCGGGAAACTGGCAGAGTGAGGCTGACCTGGGTATTGGCTTGCACAAAATCATTAAAGTTAATTTGTTTACTTCCCGATATTTGTACTGTTTTCTCACCCTCTCCTAAGAGGGGAGCCAGTGCCGGATTGACCTGCCATTTTTCATTGGAATTTGCGACTGCGCCTAAATTATTTGTTCTATTGCGATTATATTCTGTGATAGCTTCCTGCATGTGCATGGATAAAGCTTTGAGGAATTCTGAGTTCGCCAGATCTTTCGCCGGAAGAGGTTCGATCTGAAGTTCGCCATTAAAACCATTTTCCTGAACTTTTTCCATTCGCATGGAAAATACAGGAACTCTTTTACCCTCATACTCCATTTCGCTTTGAAATAACCAGGTTGTGGGGTTTTCACGTAACCACTGGATTACTTTTTTGCTGTTTCCATCTCCCTTTAATTTAAAATCACCAACGCCTTCTAGCTCGGCGCCGAGCTGAGTAGTGGTTTCTGTAGGCAGCTTCAGATGATTTTCTACAATATCTTTTGCGATTTCATCAGCATTTGATTTTTCGTAGGCGTCTGTACTCAGAAATTTTGGTGCCTTGAGGTCACCGTATCCCATTTTCTTGAGATTCTGTTGAACTTCATTTATTCGTGTTTGTAAATTTTCAATTTCTTTAGCCAGCCTCTCCATGGAAAGAGTCGGAACTTCACGCAAGCGTTTGTATACATAATTCGTGTAATCGGAAGCGAATATTGGCGGAAAGGTACTCGTATTGAGATCACTAATCTGCTCTCTTATCCGATTATTTTGTTGTATTACCTGATATCTTTCTGGATCTTTTTTGGGTATGTTTTGTAACTTATTTGTTAAATCTTGAATTCGTTGCTTTTTGTCTTCTTTCCACTTTTTCTCTAAGTTGGGTTGAATATTTTGACTCAGATTGTTTTGCAGATCTGTCATCATGATTACGTGGTTTTCGAATACTTCCCTAGCGATATCCTGTAGGGATTTTCCCTCAGTCCACTTTTCGGCTATCAAGTTTAAATGCGGATAAACGTCGATTCCGTAACCAGATTGATTAAGGGCTGCCTGTACTTCCTGCCGGCCTTTTTCTGCTCCATTAACCTTTTCGACTATTGTGTTTATTAAGGAATTTTCGTTGCTTCCCTTATTATTGCTAATGTACTGTTTGGTGATAAAATCCTGGTAGAGATTGAGATTATCGGTCTCCTGTAAAAGAGAGTCAAGCTCTATCTTTACTTTGCTGAAGATCTCTTCCGGCAATTTTGGAGATGAACTAATTTCATTCGAAGATTTTTTATCCTCAACATCTTTCGGCTCTTGCCTGTCTTGAGGAGAGGGCTGAACACTGGGAGACTTAGGAGTGCCTGAAACATTCAAACTAGGGTGCGGTGATCTGTGCGAGTGAGAATCAGCTTTCTTTGCATCTCCCCGGCTACCTTTTCCTGCTATCCTGGTCTTCTCTCCTTTATTTGTTCCCTTTCCGGTTATACCCGACATAATTCTACTCCTTCAGTTTACAAAATTCCTAGTCATTCCAATCCCGACGACCCGCCCTACGCGAGCCGCCGCAAAAATCCATTACTCCACACTCGCCTTATAAGCAAACACCAACCCCACATTCACCAAATCTACCTTCTTACCCTTCGCCTTAAACTTCCAGGTTTCACCCCGTCGCCCCACAGCCAAACTATTAGTCAGCAACAACTTATTATTCTTCAAAGTCAAGGCACTGTCCTCATTCATAATCAAACTCATCGCTCCCCCATCCTTCACCTCAAAGAACGAATAAACCCCAGTCACCTTACTCCCCGACAGATTCGGGAACAAATCGCGAGTAACCGTAATCTCCAAATCCTCCGTCTCCCCATAAACCCAAGCAAAGAACTCATTGGGGAACGTCGTCGCCAAGTCAATATGCACCGCAGTTTCGTAGGGTTTCAACAACCCCTTCACCGCATCAGCAAAAGCCTGACCCCCTTGCAACGCCGTATACTGTAACTCAATCTCCACATCCGTCAGTTCGCTGAGATTGTAGGAACCCTTTTTCCCACTCAACTCCAACCGCCAACTGGAAACCGCCCCCGTGCCCTCAAACGGCAGATAACGCTCATCGCCGAAATTTAACTCAAACAAACCATTGCTATTTTCCGTATAAGGATCTGGATTAGAAACCGCAATTTGCTGATTGGGTCGCCAGTCGCTGCGAATCGTCAAAGGCTGACTGTCTGTGGGTTTTATCAGATATTTCACCGCCTTCGCATCCGCTGCCATCACCGTTTTATGGCTTAACTGGGTTAGGGTCGCATTGACAGTTTTGCCCTCCCCTGCCATGATTTTTAAGGCAATAGTTTTGATTTGTCGCCCATAGTGACCAGGGAAGTCGTAATCAAAGAGTTCTTCGGTAAAACTGAACTCGCACACCCGTTTGTCCTTCAACGTCAAGAATGCCATCGGATCGATTTCCCTGAGGGAAATGGTTTTGGTAATTTCAAAACGACGGGCATCAGTTTCCAGATAAGCCTTTTCCATCCGATCCAAATCGAATCCTAGGGTATCACCGCAGAGCAAACCTTTCTTCAAACTATCCCAGTATTGCCCGTTGATGAACTGAACCTGCTGTTCCGGGATACCCCGTTCAAAGCAGTAGGATTTTTCCGCAGCCTTCGCCATGTCGTGGGCCATTTTGTAGGTTTGGAAATACAACCCAGACAGTTTGCTAGACATCCATTGATACAGTTGTTCGTTAGAGAACTTGCTTTGCATAAACGTCTTCATCGACTGGTTGTGGTCAATTTCCTTTTCTCCCACCGCCAATTCCTGTTCCGCAGCCCGAATCTGCCATTTCGCCCCTTCAATTTGAAAGTCCAATTGCTTGATTTCGCTCTGGGACATCATTTTTTGCAAGTGCCAATCTTCTGCCGTACGCAAGTATTGGGCATAGATACCAGCCACTTCCCCTTGCATACTCAGGTATTCCGCAATGGAACCACTAGCTTCAGCGATAAAACCCAAAGATGCGCCGATAGTAGAACCACCGGTGGTAACACCAGCTGTTGTTGGAGCTCCACCCTTAATATCCGCCATGGCATTGGCAATTGCTGCTGCCACCTGCAACACAGGGATGAGCAAATGAATTTTGGCAGAGGCGCTCATCAAATCGATTTGTTTTTCCTCCGCCTCAATCATACCCGTCTCAATTAAACTTTCATAATGATCCAGTTGATTCTCCGCACTGACTCGGCTTTCCTCCAGGTTTTTCAAATTTTCCCTAGCTTCGTTTAATTGAGCCAACTTGATTTCCTGGGTCATCTTCAGAATTACCCCTTCCTGCTGATTTTGCAGCATACTCAGGGCTTCAGCGTCTTTTTTCTCGATCGCCCCCAACAGGTCATTGCCAAACTGACTGAGCTTACCTACCAGTTCCCGTGCCTTATTCAGCATGAACGTAAACCGGTAGTGGGGTACCACCACATTCATTCCCCCAAGGATGCCACTCAGTCCACCGCCACCAGCTAACGCCCTCACCAATGCCATGGGATCTATGGGTGGCTGGAATAGGGGCAGGGGTTGCTTAATACCCATAATATTCAGGGAATGACGGATTTTATACAACCGGTCTTCAACGCGATCCCAGTAGGCTAAGAGTTGGGTATTTTCTGGGATAAAGAAGTAGGGGTTGCCCACACTGCTGTGTACCATACCGGCATGGGTAAGACTGCTTACCTCATTATTGTCGTCGGCAACGTCAAAGAGGAAATCGTATGCTCTGTCATCTATTTCAGCCCCGGTGTTTTTAATAGCCTCATAGTTCTTAGGTACCGACAATGGACGTTGCCCCAGATTTTGCGGTTTTTTACCCAGTAGGTCATAAGCCAGCACATAAAGCATCCGGGCTTCATTAATACTTTCGCGGGTGTACTGGCGAAACAAGCGATCGCCCCAATCAATCAAATTGTCGATGTAGGCCATAACCGTGCTGCGGCGATAGGCAATCCGGCGCAAGGCAGCAATGCCATGGGGGTTGGAGAGGTCATCCAAATAAGCTTTAATCTGGGCTGGTCCGCGATCTACCATCAGCTTGTAACGTTCAGGCAGACGCTTGATAATTTCCACCACTTCTGCGGCACGGGCGATCTCTTGCAGCAGTTCCTGATTTTGTTCTGTTTTGGCTTGCTCTTTTTTGGCTAAGTTTTCCAGTTCTTTAGCTAACTTTTTCAGGTCCGGCCAGGTGCTGAACTGCTTAGTATCGGGGTCTTGCGCCCAAAGTTTGTCAAATTCTTTCTTAGCGTCCTCACTCATATTTTCTAGACCTTGCAGGGCTGGGGCATAGGGCTTGAGCTTGCCAATCAATAAGCTGACAATAGCTTTCAGGTTATCTTGATCTTTGAGCGGTTCCAACCCCCGAATTAGGGCATCCACATCCACAGCGAGAAACGGCAAGAATTTCCAGTAATCCTCCACTTGGGTGGGATCGAAGACATATTCATACCAATGTTTTGCCTCCTCAAACTTCTGCGCCGTATGCAGTGACTGGGCAATCAACAGAGGCGCGTGGTAAAATAGCTCCCAATAATAAATACCATTAGCACCACGAAATTCCAGATGGGAATGCACCGGCAATCGGCTAATCCGCTCTGGATCTACCAGAATAACTCCTGTTTGAGCTGCATCTGTGTTTGCATCTGTGTTGGTGCTATGACGAAAAACGGGCTGTTCATCGATCGCCTGGGTGGACAAACTCAAGAGCCGGTCAATGCCACCAGCAAACAAAGCCTGACTAAGTTTGCTACCAGTCATGGAGGAGAGGCGAATTAAATCGTATTTGTCGTTAGTACCGCGTTTTAAGGTAGCAAAATTGTTGATTTCCACATACTGTTCACCGGCAAAGAGAGTGACCGAATCATTTGCCCCATTAATAGCCGCACTAAAGTCGGCGAAACCATTGGGCCAGTTCCAGTCGTTTCTCACCGGATTCACCACTGCCCTCCGTTGCTCGGGCTGCCATTGGGCATAATTCCCAAAATCATAGAACAGGTAAGCCTTGCCATCCCAGACAAAAGCAGCACGTACTGCTGACCAGTAGGGAAAGCCATCGGGATTGTTAAGCAGAAATTTCGGGTAGCCATCGGCTAATTGATCCAGTTCGTCATCGTCATAGCGATAGTATTGGTCGCCACTGAACAGATAGGTCTTGTTATCCAGGGTAAACCCAGCGTCGATAACTGGATCGGTTTGATCGGTTTGGTTGTTTTTCTGGATTCTGTCCCGGATTTTGTCCTGTATTTTGCCCCACTTATGAGCTACATTGAGGACTTGAGATAAATTATTGGAGGTAACATACTTGTCACTGCTAAAGTAATGGGTTACCCCGTCGCTGCCCTGGAATGCAGCATCAATAGAATTGAAGACCGTAGGTAAACCGTCGGCAGTACCGTTTTGCAAACTATGAATAGTTGCCGATGGATTGGGGAATTGATCTGCGGGTACTTTAATATAGCGATCGCCAGCAAAGAGAAAGACCTGTCCGTCGCGCAGCAGTGCGGCATCTATGGCATTGATAGCATTGACTGACAACCGAGACCTGGCAGTCTGTGTCAAATTACTCACATCGCCGCTTGGAAACCATCTAAGCCCCCCGGTGAGATCCTGTACACTGTTGATCTTCAGGAATTTCGTCTCATAAAGGAAATAGATGGAACCCTGGGTATCTCGGTACATGGAATCGATCCTCTCCTCTGCCCGAGAGTTAACGGAGTTGGCTGCCCTTGACATTCCTCGTGAACGCTTCAAGACTTTCGTCGATTTGTCCCACTCATTGAGTGCATTGTTATGGTGATTAAAAGTGTAAAGGGAATCGCCTTCCACAAATACCCCTTTAAGGTCGCCTTTCTTCAGGTAATAGAAAGGGTTGTTGGTATCATCAGTGGTGCTGGAACCCTTATGGACGTAAAACTTGTTACCATCGTCCCAGAAGAATACCCAGTCTTCAAGCTGAAAAATGGAGGTCACCGTTTCCATTAGATCTGGTGATGTAGCTGAGGTAGCTAAGTCTTCAAATTTTTCGAGGGTGGTATTGACCTCATTTTGGTCAAGCCGGATCAAGGTGCCATCCTTCAGGACTAGGTAAGTATTGTGCCCTTCTTTAAAGGTTTGTGCCACCTGCTTCGGATTGATTTCTGAGGGCCATAGATCCTTGAGGGTTAACTTCTCGTCTTTTTGGGTTACGTCTCCTAATTTCACCACAACCTCTTGACCACGGATAAAGTAGGTTTTGTTTTTGACCTGCAGTGCCGCATCCATTTTTTCCCAACGGGGAAACTGGTTGCTGTTGGTGCTGATGCGTCGGATGCCCCCCAATGGTTGATTGTAGTCACTGTCGTAACTTAGGTATTGATTGTCTTTAAACAGGTAGGTGATGCCGTTGCGCACCAAGGCTGCATCCACTGTGCCAGTCTCTTGGATCTTGGATTTGGGCTTACCCCATTTGTCGGCGATCGCTTGAGGGGAACCATCAGCTTGGGCATATTGGTTGCCAGCAATAAAATACTGGACTCCATTGCGATCGAAAGCAGCATCCAAGGTTTTGAAATCCTTGTTTTTTAACGGCTCGTGATCGCTAATATTCTTTGGCTTAGAGTTTCCTTCGGTGGCGCCACTGCTGGGTTTACACAAGTAGCTACCCCCTTTGTAGTCATAGCATACCCATTGTGGGTCCTGATTATCTTGGGGGGTATTCAGCAATACCATGCGCGATACATTTCCCCACTCCTCCCGTGGAAATAACTGTTTAAAATTGACGTTATCTTTATTGGGAATTGAGGCTTTTTTATCTTGATTGAGTTTTATTTCCCTGGTTTCGGGAAGGAATTCAAAGAAACCTTCACCTTCGTGGCGATCTGGCAGAAAATTGAAGCTAGCTTTCTGCTTCTGGGAATCCAGTTCACTTTTATTCTTAAACATCAGTCTGTTCTCATCATTTACCCAGATCACTAACTTGGATCGATAATCCTTGTCTGCCCAAGCCAATCTCAGATAATAGCCATCCTTTTGCGGCGTTGCTTCCACCAGATAGGTGGCATCTTGCTTATAGATTTCATTGTCTTCAAAGGGATGTGCTTTCATGAGATAATCATGTTGCCTGAGGTAATAATCGGTGACACCGGTTCTGCGCAACTTGAAGGATATTCCTTTGCCCGTCAGTCCACTCACAATTTCGATAACTTCTTCGTCTGCGATTGGCAAATTGGGATCTAAAGCTTGTAGACGGATTAACTCCCCATCCTTCATGAGCAATTCGGGGGTAGTAATCTCTTGCTCGATCGCCCCAAGTTGCAAATAAACCGTTTGATCCGTTAGAGAGTCAGGCCGAACGTTACCAGCGGACAGTTTAGGCTGGAGGGTATTTTGGGCAAGATATTTGTAGCTGATAGCGATCGAGTCCAGATTGTCGTTTGATTCAGCTGCAATGCCCTGGAAAGACAGTTCACTTTCCTGCACCTCATAGGGTGACTCAATCTCGATGGGGACTTGTTGGGCTGGCACCCACTGGTTATTTAAGTTGTAGTAGGAGTAGTTGATCTTGAGTAAATGGCTAATTTTGGCATTGCTTTCGGATTTAAACCGGTTGCCTTCCTGCTTGAAGGAGGATGAGGTATTGGACTTGGCATTGGTGGTAACTTCTGTGCTAGTCCAGAACAGATAGATCCGGTTAAAAGCATAAACTGGGTATACATAGTCGGCATCGATCTGAATGTTAACCTCCTGCCAAGGTTGCCACTGCACCGCATCAGGTTTTCCATCTACAAAAGTGACGAAGCGGTAATAATAACGTCGAGGGTCGCTCTTGGTATGGCCAAAGATTACCAGGTTTTTATCCTTTGTGTTCTCAGGGCGATCGTACACATAGCCTCCAGCAATCGCCAAATTGGATACCTCGATGTACTCATCTATGTATTGCTTAAAGGCGCTCGTGACCATGAATTCATTGAGTTCCCCCTGCAATAGGGATTCTTCCAGGGCTTTAAACTGCGGGGTTTTGGTATCCCGTAATTCCGGCCGAATATAGTTTTCTGGATAGAGGAAAACCTTGCGGTTAGCTTCCCAGACTCGGTAATTCCGCATCCACTGCCAGCGTTCTTTCAATAGTTCGCGATGGTGTTCGACAGTCAAACCTTCACGACGCTTTAATTGGGGCGATTCCAGATTAATAAAGTAACGGTGGAAATAGAGTTGTACCGCAGCGATCGCTTCTGTAATGCGAGAGGTTTCGGCAGTTTCCCCCATTTTGACGTCAATGAGCAGTGTTTCATAGACGTCTCGGGCATCTTCCGCTTGATCATCGTTATGGATAACATAGGGCAGGAGCGCATCCCGTTTCAACAAGTTAAGCTTGTTATTGACTTCCTTCTCCAAAACCCCAAACTGTGAACCACCGCAATGTTGATTACCCAACAAACCCAGCAAAGTCTCAGCAGCTTTATTAGGTTCAGCAGACTGACCATACAATTTCTGCCAAATCTTTTCGTATACAGTTTTAACCCCTGTACCCAGTTTGTTTGCTAGGGCGAAAATGTCCACCATGCGGCAAATCAGCTCCAGATTAAAGCGTCGTTCATCACCCATTATTTCTGGCAAAAAGGCGTTATGGCGTTTAAGCCATTTCACTTCCTCAACGTCCCAGTCAAAGATATCCGCCAAAGCTTTGTAGGGCGTTTTGACATAGCCATCGGCTTTACTTAGTAGTTCCGTCAGGGTAAGATCGCCACTGTAGCTTTCTTGTAACTGTTTGAAACGCGCAATAGTTTTGAGATCCTGAATGCGGTAGTCAGACCAATCACCCCAGCGATCAGTAAACTTTAAGGCAGGTAGACGCTTTTCCCCTGGTGCCGACAGGCAGCCATAATCATCTCCCCGATAGCGCACGTACTCAACCGGATCACCGCTGTTTTCATCGTCCTTAATCAGGTAAGTCCGTCCAGCAAAGGTGAATGCACCATTCACAGTTGCGCTGTTCTTGGTTCCACGAAATTCTTTCGGCAGTTGTTTGAACGTGGAGTCGATGTGCTGAGGATACCCGCTTTCTACCATCATCTGTTCAGTATCCGCATAGCGAATGTATTGCTCGTCTTTAAATACATAGAGCTTTCCAGCCGAATCTACGAAGGCAGCATCGATGAGCGGTTTATCAGTCGTATCAGATTTAAGAAAAGGGTTATCAGGCTGTCCCCACTTGTCTTTGATCAAGTGTTTATTTTCTTCCTTCTCTTTATTTTCTTCCTTCTCTTTATTTTCTTCCTTCTCTTTATTTTCTTCCTTCTCTTCCTTCCCGTTAACCAAGAACTGCTCCCCTTGCAACAGATAGACCTTGTTATCCAAAAACAAAGCCGCATCTATCCCGGTATGCCAAGCACTGGGAATATCAAGGCTGCCAGCGTCCAGTCCGAGTTCTGCTTCAATATCCCTGACAAATCCTGTAGCAATCCGTTTGGGATAACCATCGTCTACCTGTTGGTATTTTGTCCCGCTGTAGCGCAGATACTGATCGCCGGAAAAGAGATAGGTTTTGTTTTTTTCGGCGATCGCAAAAGCTGCATCAACCTGCCCCGTTTCCGCAATCCGATTGGGTTTATGGCTGAAGATATCAATGCTCAAGTGCGCCGTTGACTTAGCAGATGACACGTAGCAATTATCCCCCATAAAAAGGTAAATATGGCGATCGTTAGCCACCACAGCACGAATAATAATAGACCCCGATCCGTTTTCGAGTTCAGCCGCCCGCACCTCAAATTCAGTAGGCAAATGCTTGAACCCGGTTTCCTGGCGAAGATCCTGGGTGATGCGTTTGGGATAACCCTCGTCAACAACACTGTAATCGCTACCGGAATAACGGATGTAGTGTTCCCCTGAGAACAGGTAGGTTATTTCGTTACGGTAAACAAATGCGGCATCCACCTTGTCATTGAAAACATTGGGTAAAATACCCCAGTCTTCCGCAATCTTCTGTTCCTCGCTATAACTCTTACGGTCGTGACTCAGATAACAATGGTTGCCGAAAAAGTAGGCTGTACCGTCCGCACCAACAAACGCAGTTTCTAGTGCATCAAAGAGATGGTGTTCACAGTTTAGACCCTGCCACAATTTATCCAGGGATTTTGGTCCAGACCATTTCTCCGTCTCAACGCTATACTGCAAGAACTCGCGGTCTTTGATAAACAACAGGGTTTGCCCGTTTTCATCCTTAGGGTTTTCCACCACCACGGCATCAAATTGATCCCAGCCTTCTGCCAAGTAATCTTCGGGGATATTCCAGTAGCTCAGATCCGTGGTTTGAGGATAACCGTCGTCCGGGCGATCGTAATCACTACCGGTGTAGCGCAGATAGCGGAATTTGCCGTTGCTGTCAGGCTTCTCAAACAGGTAGGTATGCTCACCCATGACATAGGCAACATGGACGTGGCTCAATCCACCCCAATGTTTGGCAATAGAACTTACAGCAGATGTCTGCTTGTGCTCATTGAACACTTCCTTCTTCGGCGGTTGGTCATCCTCGTAAACCACAAATTGATCGCCACTGAAGACATAGGTTCGGCCATCACAGCCCACAAATGCCGCGTCGATCTGACCGCGATCGGCAATATTGTTACGCTGTCGTCCCCACTGTTCACCGATAGCATATTCGCGGTTAAGTCCCTTATCAAAGTATTTGTTGCCTTTAAATAAATAGTGATTGCCGTCGATACCTTTCAGCACAGCGTTTAGTTCGTTTCTGTACGTATTATCAGGAACATCAAGCAACACGGGTGGCATTTCAGCACTCAACACAGGATTTTTTCCTTCCAAACTGCTGTAGTGAGACCACTGCTTTTTCTGCCTTATATATACGCCACCATTTTCCATTAATGCACAATCGAGATCATCAAGATTGTTGGCGGAATAACTGGCATGGGATACTTCCGAAAGAACTTGAACGGCAGTACCCTTGAATAAATACACGTGGCGCTGGTCAGCAAAGGCGGCATCGAAGCCCTTGTCTAAATCCCATTCCGTGGGTGATAATTTAGCCAATGCTTTAAATCGAGGCTCTTCCTTAAGCGCTGACAAAGGTTTGGGATAACCCAACTCAACCTTGTCATAGTTTGACCCTTGATCTGGGTCTAGATAGCGGTAGTACTGGTCGCCACTAAAGAGATAGGTATGCCAGGTTATGACGGTTTTCATGGTGCCATCGTCCTGTTTCCTTTCTTCCCTTGATTCCAACCGCAAGGCCGCATCCACTTTGCCGCATTCAGCAATGGAATTATTGATATGACCCCATAACTTTTGGATCGGACGGGGATAACCATTGTCCTGTTGGCAATAGTCGTTGCCCGAAAAGCGGGTGTATTCATTACCACTGAAAAAGTAAGTTTTGCCGTCTTTACCCGTAAAGGCCGCGTCTATGGAAGCAAAGGGTATGGCTTCCCAGTAATCGCCTAGCTTACTCGGTTCCGACCACCAACGATGCATCTGATCGAAATAGATAAACTGGTCTTTAGCAAACAAGTAGGTTTTGCCGTCCGGTGCATTGAATACCGCATCCACCTCGAAGAATTTTTCTGGTAGTGATTCCGGTAGATTCCACCATTCCGGGTCACTTTCCACCTGGGGTTTGGGGAAGTCTTTGTCCGGCTTACTGTAATCACTGCTGGAATAGCGCACATAAAATTTTAGTTTTAGTAAAATTATTGCCCAAAGTAACCAGATTGCAAGAGTTTCAGTCCCTTTTAAAATGGCTAATGTGTAAAAATGGGATACTTTTTGCGAGGATTCCGCGCCGTTTTCTTTTTTAACTGAACCGAACAAATAGGTTTTGCCGTCGAGGACAAAGGCGGCGTTGATGGAGGTTAACCCACCCCAGTCTTTACTGATGTCGCGGGGGTAGCCAGGATCTGCTTCTGCATAATCGCTGCCGGAATAACGGAAGTATTGACCGCCACTGAACAGATAGATACACCCATCCAACCCAGCCAAAGCTGCATCTACACTGCCGCCAGAGGCGAGTTGACTGTTGACTTTACCCCACTCTTCCTGGGTGTTTTTAATTTCGATTTTGGTCTTGGAATCATCGATGTTAGTGGAATCGTCGCTGTTAGTGGGGTCGTTGTTCGTATTGGAATCATCGCTGTTGGTGGGGTCGTTGTTCGTATTGGAATCATCGCTGTTGGTGGGATTGTCGCTGTTAGTGGAATTCTCGCTGTTAGTGGGATTCTCGCTGTTAGTGGGATTCTCGCTGTTAGTGGCATCCTCGCTGTTAGTGGCATCCTCGCTGTTAGTGGGATTCTCGCTGTTAGTGGCATCCTCGCTGTTAGTGGGATTCTCGCTGTTAGTGGCATCCTCGCTGTTAGTGGCATCCTCGCTGTTAGTGGAATCGTCGCTGTTAGTGGAATCGTCTATCACAAAGCTAATGGAGTGCTCACCTTTGAAAAGATGCAGTTTTCCGTCTCCACCCTTAAACGCTGCGTCAATGTTGCTGTAAAATTCACCAGGTAGATTTTTGCCAAAGTGGTCTTTGAGTGATTTAGGGAAACCTTCAGCAATCTCCAGCCCCGAATTTTCGATACAGTCGCGATAGGCAAAAACCTGATCCTCAACGATAATGAATACTTGATCATTATCCTCATAAGCGGCATCAATTCCTTTTGCCCCGACTAGGCGGTTCTTTATGTTGCCCCAAACAGACCGAGTTTCTTGGATCTTCTGGGGTTCTGCTGAGGAAACAAACTGACCATTTTTGAAAAAATAGGTGTTGTTGTCGTGACCGTGAAAGGCAGCATCCAGATGATGGCGGAAGTTTTCCGGGAGAGACTTATAATCCCCTTCTTGTTGCCAGTCATCGATCGGCTTAGGATAACCCAGCTCAACCTTTCCGGTACTTTCGCTAATCCGAACAAACTGATCATTGGCAAACAGGTAGCTGCGACCACTTCCGTCGGTAAAGGCAGCATCCACAGTTTTCAAGGTCTCAAAATCGTTGTCAACCTTGCCCCATTCCCGTTCTCGTAATTGCCAGACAGCAGTGCTTTCCTCGCAATCTTTGCCTTTACCCTCCGTCACTTCCCGCACATAGTATTTGTTATCGGCAATCAAAACATCGCGTCCCAATTTATCTACAAAAGCGGCATCAACACGAGAGACAGAAATAGCTTGATCTTGATCGCCTGTAAGGAAAGTTGATAGCTTGTCATCCTCAGTTTTAATCTGTTCGTGGGTAACTGAGGAATAAACCCAGTAGCGAGCATAATCGTCTGTGACGTTGGGGTTGGCACTTTTGAATACATAGATTTGCCCATCCCTACTTTCCAACAGGGCGTCAAAACCGTTGATGGTGGTCTTACTGCTACCACTATTTTCGATTTTAGGCAATACCAGATTCTCAGGAAATTTCTCTACCAGATCCTGATCGTGGAAGGCGATGTCAATTTCGTCCTTTTCCAATTTCAGCTTCCCTGCTAACAGAGCAAATTGTTCCATGCGGCGGTAAGCACAGTTAAAATGGCTGTTCTGGGGTTCCTGCTCAATCCGGTCATTGACGCTCACCTTCTCCAATACAGGCAGTAACCATTGCTCACGAATGGGGGGTGAGCCAACAAAAATCTGGCGTGACAGAGTAGCGATCGCATCGGCTTCAAGACTGAAAGCTTCTTCGAGGGACTGGTATAAAACCTTGTCTTGCTCTTCATTTAATCTGTCCAGGTGCGTAACGATATGCTTGCTGGTCGCATCCACCCGCTTTGCCAGCTCATGGAGCAGAAAAAAGACATCTTTGTTGTAATCTTCAAAGGCTGGGATCTTGAAGGCCAAGGCGTTATCCACGTTGAGAAAATAGGGGATTTTGCCTTGGGGAAGCTTACCCTCTTGACTCAGTACGCCGTTGTTTTGTAGAACCGCAATCAGTTCCTCAATTTCGTCGCTACTGAAATTCAGAGCTTTGAGGGGCGCTTCCGTAAACTGATAGCGGTCTGCCGTACTGACAATACTCTGTAAGCGCTGGAATACTACCTGGTTATCATTGGGGCTAAAAGGCCAAGCGATGTCAAGATTTTTCTTGTTTTCCAGGTCGCGAAAATAATCTTTTGAGGTTTCCATCAACCGACCATTGGTGAGAAAGGCTTTGTCGATCGCTTCAAAAGTCCAATCGGCGATCAGTTTATCCGCCACATCCAAAAACTGGGATTGTCGGAAAGTGGTATATTGGGCTTTAGTGTTTTCGATCTTGTTGTGTAGTGCCTGGATAATACCATGGCGATTAGGATAGAACTGAATCGCCAGTTTCAATGTGTTGGCATTGGCTGACAGCATAGCAATTTTGTCCTTAACCACCCCTTGGCGATCGAGATAATCATTGAAACGCATATTTTCGAGCAAGTCAGCTATCTCGACCTCGGACAAGGGCAAATCAGAAAACAGCTCTTTATCGATCGCGATTTTTGCCTGCTGAAATCGTTCCCAGCCTTTTTGTAAATGCTCATAAACGTCCTTGGTATAGACACCAATTCGGGATTGAACCTCGAATAGGGATAAGTGATCCTCAGATTCAAACGTGGCAGTTTGGATGAGAGTGCCATCTTCGCCCAAATAACCGTTGAAGATCAAATTATTGTAAAGCTCATCCCGTTCCTGGGTGGGTAAATCGATAAACTTGAGATCGGAGGGATGGAGGGCGACATCCACATAATTTTGGTGCAATTCACTAATTTGAGCGAATAAACGCTGCTGTACGGCGCTAAAATCCCCTTCGATCTGGAATTGGGTAGGGGTTTTCGGCCAAGCTTCAGACCGCAACCGACCCTCGGTGTTCAAATAGCCCCGCAGCACCAGATTGGTAAAAATTTTGCCGGCGACTTTTTCGCTGATTCCCAAGCCCAGAAAGTCATCTCTGGTGATTTGGTCAATACTTTCTAGGGCTTGAAAGGCTGCCTGTTGGGCTGCTTTTTCCTGGAAACGCAAAAGTCGCGGTTCGGTACTTGCCACCAACACATCAGGTTTCTGAATAATAATCTGATAAATGCGGCGAGCAAAACGGGTGTCGATGTCGCCTGCTGCAAAGGACTTTTCAGACAGAAGTTGTGGCTTGATATTTTGGTAGAGGCGATCGAGGTTGGCTATTTTTTCTTCTCTAGCCTGAGCTTGGGGTGTGTTTTTCTCCTTGATTAATTTTGACGTTAAGTTCCGTGGAAACAAACCAGTAGATATCTTGAGTAGCTCTTCGACTGTTATTTCATTGTCCTGCATCCATTCAGTCAACCCAGATAATATCTGTACTAGCCACAACCGATCATTTACTGTTCCTTCACGAAGTATGTCGTAGGAATTTCGGGTTGTTGCCACAAAACCAATCAGGGCATCGCCATTGGTTGATTTTTGGATTAAGGGGTCTCTCTCCAGGATATCCAGCAGCATAAACAGCTCTTCAAAACTGATATCCAGCAACTCCACCAGTTTTCGAGTTCGATACAGGGTGTTGAGCATCTCCCATTCCGATGCTGTTTTACTCCACAAGCTATCATGCTTTGCCTTATCGTCAATATCCTCGTTGTTTCTTGAGCGGAACCCACGAATAACAGTTTCCAATTGTTTTTCCGAGATGCCTAAACCGTGGGCGACCCGCTGACGATAGGTTTTGTTTGCCAATGCCAGGATATCGCCAGTAAATGTTAGGGTCTGATACTCTGCACCCTGAAATTGAGCTGGTCTTAGCAAATCTTGACCAATGAATTGTTTGCCGATGGCTGCACACTTGCCATTAAACACGCGATTAAACAAATCGGCGGGTTCTTTGTCTTTATCCTTACCATGACCCAGTGTGTTAATGGCACCAAACAGAGCACAAACCTGGTCTGTCTGTAGGTCGTATTTTGTCTGCACAAAACGTATAACAGCCATATGTTGCAGAGCTTTTTTATCTAATTGGTTATCGCAACATAAGCGCAGCATTAGGTCGAGGTCAGTAAACCCAAGACCTGTCTTTTTCGCCAGGCGGATAAAACGCATAGCCCGATCTAACCAAGTTTTTGGTATCTCATTAGAAGCATTGCCAGTTTTGGGCTTCCAATGAAGTACATTACCATCAGTGACCGGTTCTACTTCTTGTTCTGTGTAAGCTAGATTTTCATCACTATCGATGTAAACAAACCCCTGATTCCCGCTAGAGTTCTTATTCCTGCCATTGACAAAGAACTTTTTGGCCAACCCTGTTTTAAACTCCTCAGTACTGAGATTCTGCTGAGTTAGTTCTCTCAGTTCTTTGTGTGTTAATTCAGTGGCAGCTAGAAATTTGTCAACAGATATCGCCTTTTTGATGTCGGACAAGCGATCGCCGTAATGCTCTTTAAGCTTATTCTCATTGTCGTCGGAAATATCAGTAGTAAATAAGTCCACATCCGCTTCAGACAAACCCAAAAATTCACGGGCTACTATATCGTAGTCATAAGTGCCTGAGAATGCTTCATGCAAGTTCTTAGCGGAAGCACCAAGGTATTGCAGATACAACTTTAGCCGTTCATTATCTAAATCAAATGGCAGGTTAAATGGGTACTTGGCTTTCTTTAGTGTGTCATAGGCTGTATTTTCCTTGTCTTCCCCTGCAATTTTCGCTTCTAATCGTTCGTTAACAATGTCTAAATAGGGAAGCAATTCAAAAGTCTGCTCCGAACTCAATAAAATCTTTTCTATGTCTTGGCGTCGTTGATTGAGGTATGTTGCGTTGTCTGAATTATTCACTCCTGGCGACCGCGTGAATTCATCATCAATTAACTGGAGTAAATCAACCAAGTATGCTGCTGGGGAGTATACAGAGCGAGATTCGTCACTTTCTCGAAAATCTATTTCACCAAAGAGTTTCTGATAATCAATTTTATTCATTATTTTTATCTGGGCTAAATTAGGATTAGCGAATCTATATATACCTGAGTTTTCACCGAAAAATTGGGTCTAGTGAATTGAATATATGCTACAGTGTTATTAGTTGCCGGGAGGCACGCCTCCTCCGGAGGAGCTACGAATTGCGGAAACTCGCGCGCGGACGTGGAGGGGTGGGTGCAGCACCCTGTGTTAGCGGAGCTATGCACCAGCAAAGCGTCAACCCGCCGAGGAACTAAGGTTCGAGAGGAATCTCTGTGCCTTTAAGTCAGAGAAAATGTCAAGGCATCTCTGAAAGCCATCCCTTTGAGTTAGAGACTTTTTTTTCAGGAGCATATCACCTTTGCACAATTTGATCTTAGGGGGTTGCACATTAAAGAATGATCATAGATTTTGGCGTTGGTAATTTGAGGTATGATATCATATCTGGATCAGAGCGCGATAGAACTCCGTGACCTTTACGCGACCAAAAAACTTTCTCCTTTTACTCGGGGTTTCTGATTCTTTCTTCCCTCCTGACTCGCTCCGACTGACTTCCCCTCCTGGGAGGCGCGCGCGGGTGGGTTGACTCCTAAAGAATTAAGATTAATATCATACACGCCCTTTACCAACGCCTAGATTTTAAACTGTACATATATTGAGGAAAGAATTATCCAAAAATATCTACTTTCGGATTTCATCATTCCTGATTGTGCAACGCCTAAATAACTGTTAATTGTAGGTACATCAATAATTTTAACAGGCTTTGTGTAACCTCTAGGGGTAGTTCTAGTATACTAATGGTAGATGGGGAATAAAAAGCCTACTATACTGCTACTGAAATAATTACAATCCTCAACGGCTTTGTTGCATAAAAGTGCTAGAAGGATTATAAAGCAAGCATTTATCAATAAATATGATTAATGATAAAGTATTACACTGCAAGATTTTCAGGATATTCGTGCAATAAAGCCATCCTCAACTATAGCGCTACCCATTAAGGTGTTTGACATGAATAGAAGCAGCAAACCCTTTTGTATTCCCCTGTTGCCTATTGCCTCTCTTGGTGCGCATTCCCTTGCGTCTGTCGCCGACGCGGGGTCGCACCGCTGTTGCCTGTTGCCTTGCGCGTAGCGCTATACCCTCTATATTAGATGATCAACCGTAAATTCCGAAGCATATCGGAACTCAGATTGTATATACTCAACCGTAAATCCCCGACAATATTGGAACTCAGATTGTTTGTAGATTTGTTAAGGTTGCGGAACCTGAAGTAGAGTTGGTAGTGCAGAGCGCAAAGTGTGGGATAAGTAATTAAGTCATTCCATTTCCCAGGAGCAATACTGCGCTCCGCAACGCTCCGCGAACGCGTTCCTTAGCTCTTTGTGCAGCAGTATTTTCCTTGAGAGCATGAACCCAAATCCAATTGAAATAGCTTACCACTAACCTTACAGTCACCTCAGTTTGCCTCCAGACCTTAGCAAACTTCCGCTGCTGGTTTTTCCGTGCTTATGAGTCTTTTTCTGGCCACACAGAGGACATTCTATGATAATTGAAAGTAGTTATACCAAATCTCACGCATTATTGCTACATCTCCTTGAGGTAGGGAGTAGGGACCCACCCCTAACCCCGACCGTGGAGGGGAAAAGGGAGTAGGGAGTAGGGTGAAAAGAGATAAGATATCTTAGTTTAATGCCGATAATCGTTATAAACATTACTAAACGATTATTATTACTTAATAACTGAAGTTTATCGGAAGTATAGCATTAATGCATGGGAATTGGTATTAGGGACAATGATCATATTACCGAAAAATCTTGGTCTCAAGCCTCCCCTTTTAAGCTATGCTTTATAAACATCTTTCTTAACATAAAACTTGACAAAATATACAAGTTCTGTGTATGTCTGGAAACGGCTTTTTCCGGAGAAAATTGTATTGAATGAGACAATTTTTTGAGGACTTTAAAGAAAATTCTTACTTCCCCCTCTTCCCCCTCTTCCCCCTCTCCCCACCCTCCTACAAAGGTTTCAGGAGTTCCTTATCAAGGATAGCCTTTTAAGGCAGGGTCAATTTATTGTCAATAGAGAAAAATTGATGGGGAGATAGGGAGATTCTTAATATTTGCACAATTTTTTGTATTTTATATCCATATAAATATTCTCTGACGACAATGAATTAGCCCTGCCCCTTTTAAGGAGATAAAAATCGGTCGTTAGCGCAGCTTCCCGTAGGGTGGGATGGCCTTAGCGTTAGCGTTAGCGTTTGCGCAGCATGACCATAGGAAAGCTCCTCTGTAAGAGGTAGCGGCTCTGTCACTCTTCGGGTCTCCTCGCTGGCCGACCATCGACCAAGAGAAAAGAGAATTCCGTATTTTCTTGCCTCCTTATTGCAGAGGTGCTGAAGGACGCAGTTCCTCCGGAGGAGGCGTGCCTGATAACTGAAATGACTATCCCCACACTTTCTTGATGCACAACCCTAAGTTTTTTGACAATAAGCTTTAAGTAGTTATGACATAGTATGATAATGCTTGGGTCATTATTTAATTGGTAATAATAATCTTATGAGTAATATTTATGTGTTCCACGAAGGCAGAGGAGACAATGGATGGCTTTGGTCTAATGCCTTTGATGGCTCTGAATGGGCAGGCGACCAAAAAATACCCAATACAGGTATTACTGCGGGTCCATCAGCAGTAGTATACAATGACCAAATATATGTGTTCCATCAGGGCATGGAAGATAGCGGCTGGCTTTGGTACAATGTTTTTGATGGCTCTGAATGGGCAGGCGACCAAAAAGTACCCGACACAGGTATCAGCGAGGGTCCATCAGCAGTGGTATACAATGACCAAATATATGTGTTTCACCAAGGCAGGGGAGATAGTGGCTGGCTTTGGTATAATGTTTTTGATGGCTCTGAATGGGCTGGTGATACAGAGGTAAAGAGAACAGGAATGACTGCGGGTCCATCAGCAGTGGTATATAATGGCCAAATCTATGTGTTTCACCAAGGTAGGGGAGATAGTGGCTGGCTTTGGTATAATGTTTTTGATGGCTCTGAATGGGCTGGTGATACAGAGGTAAAGAGAACAGGAATGACTTCGAGTCCATCAGCAGTAGTATACAATGACCAAATCTATGTATTTCACCAAGGCAGGGGAGATAGTGGCTGGCTTTGGTATAATGTTTTTGATGGCTCTGAATGGGCTGGTGATACAGAGGTAAAGAGAACAGGTCTTACTGACGATCCAGATGCGGTTGTCATGTAGTTAAATATTTTCTAGTCTATTACTTGCTTCTGACAAATTATATTAGACATCTCCAGAAAATAATAAATATTCCTATTCTAGCAATTATTCTAGAAACGTTTATACGGTCCATTTAATAGCGCGTTCAAAAAAAATTCTGCTATTTATCCACAGCAAGTTCCCCCCCCGACCCCTGCCTCTCGATCAACGTTTCTAGATTTTTTTTTGGAGATGTTTATTTTACCCATTCACTGCCGATGGTTGATCGTCAATAGGAATTCTAGGAAAGCTGGGTAAATCTATTGCTCCTAGTGACAGGTGCTGTTTTTGTGGGACTTCTGATACCACATCTTCTTCAAGAACTTCAGGTTCAAATACAAGTGGTTCCCAAGTTGGTAGATCTAATTTACTGCGCTGCACATCCTCTGATACTTCAAAAAAGCCTTCTGGATCTATGTCTTTTTCTGGCTCTTCTTGATACTCACTAACATTCCACTTTCCTGTAGCTATATTCCATGATATGCGTTCGCTTTTAATTGTTGTTATTGCTTCATCTTCAGAAGTATCACCTTCTAGATATTCCTCTACTATTATGTTATTTTCTGCCAATTTTTCTACTTCCTGAGATGAATTTCTATATTCATCTAAATAGTTTTCCTCCATAACTACATATTCTTCTGACTCGATCTCTTCTAATGCCATTGCTGGTGATTTTTCATCTATCAATTCATAATTTGGGTCTTCACCTATTCTACTAAACGAGGGTAAACTAGGATTTAATTGACTTGTACTGACCTCTTGAGGCAACTCATTTTGAGAAATATTTTGTTCTGATAATTCTACTTGTTCAGGTTCTGCTAAAGCTTGTGGTAAATCTATTTTCTTGCCCAGGCTAATTTTGGCAATATTTTTTTCTTTCTTGCTAAAAAGAGCTTCTTGTTGCTGTTGATTTTTTTGCTGTGGCGACCAAGGTTTAACTGGTTCGGAATTTAATGAGGGTGGTTTTTTAGTGTTAAAGTTGACAAAGAGATGTTCTTGTTTTTGAGGTTCAGATAAAGAATTCACCTGAGATGCTATTACCGGAGATTCTTCTGTAGATATTTCTGTTGGTATATCCATTGTATCTATTCTCCCTGGCATTTCTAAGCATCTTTCTAATGCTGCTTTAAACTGTAGAGTTTGCTGCTGCTGGCGGTATAGTCTTGCCCGCAATTCTTTGCAACTATTTTCTAATTCTTTGAGATGATAAATTTGTTGACTGTAAGATTGTTTGGTTAAGGCACATTCTCGTTCCATTTGCGCCTGTTGTTGCTGACTCACATCCCATTTGTCTGTTAGAGACTCTACTAAAACTTCCTGACGTTGAATAATTTGATTACATATTTCCAACTTGTAGAATAGGCGAGTTACCTGTTGTTGAGTTGCTGCTAATTCTTTAGTTCTTTCTTCTAGCAACTTTTCTTGATTTTCTAGAGTTTCTTGACATTCTTCTAAGGCTGTTTCTAGGTCTGTAACTCGATTTACCAGTTCGCGGTTACAATCATGTAGAGCTTCCATGAGATTTGTAGATTCTAGATATTCAATGGAGTCTTTTGTTGGGCTGACTTTAATTTCTGAAATTTCCTGGGACTTTTTTGGAGTTTGATTTTGATTGGTTGGTACTAAATTTTTGGCTTCTGCTGAAGCTGTTCCTACTACTGGAATTGAATCGACACTAATGACACCAGGAAAATTAACTGTTTCCCACTCATCATCCTCTGGGACAGATGTGTGTATTTCTGATTCAAGAGCTGGTTTGATTTGGTCTACATGATCGTCATGGCCCAGTTTTTGATTACTTACTGGATTATTGGTTTCTGGTAAATTTTGGTTTCCAGGAAGTTCCGCTTCTGGCATTGCTTTCACCTAGGATTTACAGATTGCCTTTTGATTATTATATTAATGTTATCATCTCTCACCGTCAACTATTTTATATGTTTATATATATGAGTAATACGGCGAGTAATACAGTTAGCAAAAAAATACATTTTATTTAAGGATAGATAATTATTAGGTTAAGTATCTATAACAAAATTCATTTAACATTTTATTTTATTAGTTTAGTATAGACAAAAATTAAACTTTCTGTCTTACGGCAGTTTTTTGAATTTATTAAGAAATAATTCAATTCTCAATTCTCTAGGACTAGCGGATGTAGCTTTTATAGCAGAAGGAAGAAGGAAGAAAGCTTTAGTTATCTAGGGGATTCATTATCTAGGAGATTCATTATCTACAACAGAAGGAAGAAGGAAAAATCTGGCGTTGTCTGAGTTTTAAGCTTTTGGTGTGTTAGCGCCCTTTCCTTGGACTACATCATTGCCGGAGTATAAATTGTTTTGAGACTCCCACTAAACATTAAAATATTAGAGTTGTGAGGAAATAAAAACTAAAACTGCTCAAAATCTTACTGTATAAGCCTTTCAATTTAGGTAAATCAACAAAGACTAAAACCTTTAACATATAAGAGTTTTAGCTACTCTTTGAGCTTATTTTGCAACAAGTTTATTAATTAGTGGTAGGTCAGCTCATCTATATAACTACGCAAATAGGGCGCGGACATCTATGAAAATGCAAAATGCTCAAAGTTAGTGAGGGATTATTTGTGACTTCTGACTTCTGACTTCTGACTTCTGATTTAAGGCCATCTTTGTGATTGATCGCTAGTTGTGAAATATAATGAAAATCTATAGAAATAATTAAAAAGCGTTTCGGTCCAGAATGCTCCGCAAACAGTCGATTGGCCTTTAGTAGTCAGCTTTGCGCTAAGGGGGTTTAAACCCAAACTTTTAGCGGGCTAAAAGCTGAGTGCTGTTTGCAAAGCATTCCGGTACGGAAAATGCTGATAGCTAGTTAACGATTGATTTAGCCTAATTTCCAGAGGACTTTTTCCATGGCTTTGAATTTTAGATTTGCTATTGCTAGTGATTTACATATTGCAGTTCCTAATACTATTGCGGAACAAGCGCATCGTTTTCATTTAGTAGAAGTGAGTATTCCTGCTTTTGAAGTAGTATTAGAAAATTTAAGTAAGCTAGATATTGATTTTTTACTATTACCTGGAGACTTAACTCAAGATGGTGAACTGGAAAATCATACCTGGTTAAGTAAAAAATTAGCGACACTTCCCTATCCAGTTTATGTAGTGCCTGGTAATCACGATGTACCAACAAAGTTTACCAATGACTATTCTATTGGTTTGGCAGATTTTCCTAGTTATTATCACCATTGTGGATTTGATTACGAGGAACGATTATATTACACTAAACAAATTTTGCCTGGAGTACGAATCATTGGGCTTAATTCTAATCAGTTTGATAGTTCGGGCAAACAAGAATATACAGGTGGTTTAGAAGCAGAACAATTAGATTGGTTGAAACAGATTTTAACTACTACAAAAGAGGAATTAGTGATGGTGATGTTACATCATAATGTGATTGAACATTTACCAGATCAATCCCATAATTCCCTTGGTCGTCGTTATATGTTAGAAAATAGGTTGGCATTGTTAGATATTCTTCAATCTGCTGGGGTTAAGCTGATATTTACTGGTCATCTTCATGTTCAGGATGTTGCTGAATATCAAGGAATTTATGAAATTACAACTGGTTCTTTAGTTACTTATCCTCATCCTTATCGTATTATTGATTTTACTACCGACTCTAGTGGTGAGCAGTCTTTAAAAATTGAAACTCATCGAGTTAATTCTTTGCCTAACTTTCCCGAGCTTAGCAATATGTCTAGGAATTGGCTTGGCGATCGCTCCTTTCGTTTTATGTTTAAACTTTTGACTAATCCTCCTGTAAATTTATCACCAGAAATAGCAGAAAAACTTGCCCCTAGTCTACGTTATTTTTGGGCAGATATTGCAGGTGGTGATCCTGTGTTTAACTTCCCTGAATTTCCGCCTCATGCTAAACAATATTTTGAAAGTTTTAGCGCCACTAAAAGTATTGATAATAATGCTACATTACTGTTGCAATAATCAGCTTTCCTGAAAAAAAAATCATAATTTTATCTTTTATGATTTTCTACTGAGGACTGAATTGTGAATTCTGAGGACTGATTTTTGATCGTCAATTATCTTCATTAACCTTTCTCAACAATCAAATTCTCCGGAAAATATTCAGCATAAACACTCAATTACTGATATCATGTCAGCTAGAGGGCATTTGTGTAAACCCAAGAGTGAATATCTAAACGAAATTTAAGTTTTTTTCTTGCTCTTAAGCCTTCCTGTATCTTCCCTCTTCCCTCTTCCCTTTTCCTTTTCTTCGCCATACAATACCGATGCTACCGGACATGATATGACTCAATTATGACCACTATTATTTTCTCCTGACTCCTGACTCGGTCCTCCTGAATTCTGACTCCTGACTCGGTCCTCCTGAATTCTGACTCCTGAATATAGTCAAGTCAAAAGTTACTATTTTTTTTGCTTTTGACTTTTGACTCATTATCTTTTTCTTTTGGGTTTAATATCAAATCCGTTTAATTCGGTATAAAAAATGTTCCATTTTCAGCCATTGCCAAATATTTCTCGATCTCCCCATCTCCCCATCTCCCTATCCCCCCACTTCCCCTCCTGGGAGGGGTTAGGGGTGGGTCCCCATATAATTACACCGATGCTACCGGATTTGATATAATACCCCGCCGTCTACAGGGTGTTGACAATTGGTTGAGGTTTGAGTCCCCATCCACTTCTTCCTTCTTCCTTCTTCAAGAAGGTTGACGACAAATACCAAATACAGAGGTGTAACCATGTAAAAATGTACTACCACCCACCGGACCAATTTCACCATTACAGAAAAAGCCACTGATAGGAATATTCAAATAACTACTAAATAATCTAGAATCAAAATTAGGTTTACCATATAATCCTTCTCCTCGTCCCAAACAAGCAAACATTAAAGCAGTAGCATTATTTGTAGATTTAGTCTCAAAAGAAACTTCTCTTTGATAGCGCTCTAGTAAAATTTCTAAATCTTCTGCTGAGGTATTAGCATCTCGTAAATGAAATTGAATTCGTTGGCCCGCCCTTACCTTATCACCAATGGCGATCGCTCCTGCTTTAGGGTCAACTCCAATTAAATTACGAATTAGAAAATCTCCCTGTTTTAAGTTTTGCTGAAATTCGTCTCTTACTATACCGACAAAGAGAGAATTTTCTGCTAGCTTCCTGTCTTGTTCGTTGAGATTTTGTACTAAGCCTTGTAATGCTTCTAGCGGAGATTGTTTAATACCACCTACCATTTGGTCAGAACTAACTAATTCTTCAAGTTCTAGAACTATATTACGTTCTCCTTCTGTAACACGATATGGTTTACCAATAGGCCGACAGCCTTGTGCTACTATTGTTTCTAAAATAATCTTGCCAGATAGAGAGACTCCTACAGCTCCTTCTTCACAAAGGCGGTCTTCACAAAAAAGTCCTGCATTGTTACCAGTAGGGCCACTACTAGCTAATCCTCCTACTTTAGCTGAATTAGGATAAGCATAATCTAGCCCTTGAAGCAGGTCATTGATTTTGGCAGAAAATGGGTCAGCGAGTATAATAAATTGAGGATTGTCTGTAGTAGGTACTCCGATGAGATTACACCAGTCATCGGGAGAACTGTCTAAGTCTGGTAGTTGTTCTGCACAGATGTGAAAAGCTGTTACTGTGACTTCTGGCAAATGTGCCAAACTGAGACTAATGGCTGGTTGGTGTTCTAATTCTTGTGGTTTTCCATCATCTTTCATACCAACTATACCACCACCTCCACAACCGACGAGTACTGTTTCTGGTAAATATTCTTTTAGTAGAGGCATGAGTCGTGAATATTCACTGGTAAAGGCTGAGGAGATAAATACCAGTCCTAAATCTGCTGTAGTTCCTAATGATTCTAAACTTTTTTGTGCTACTTCTTTAACTGCTGCTTCTAATGAGGGACGGGTTGATAGAGAGTTTGACCACTGCATGTATACGGAGGCTCCTTGTGAATATATTTTTAATATTAATATTTCAGTATAGGTGAAGTTCTCTCCCGTTAAATAGGAGATAATAACGGGAGCTTCTCAAACAAAGAAGTTTCTTGCTCCTGCTGGCGCAACCCTGCACGAACACAGGTTGATTAACGTCTTACGCCTCCACAAGCAGACAAGATGATACCCACCTCGTTTAATGTTTTATTGCAATATGTTAATAGCAGCATTCTCATCTCTATCTAAAACTATTTTACATAATGGACAAGAATGAATTCTAACTGATAAAGTTAATGGTACTTTCTGACCACAATTCCTACAATGAGTGAGAGGTATGATTCGAGTTAACTTTAATTACATGAACACCGCATTTTACCGCCACTGCATTCAATTTTTCAATCCATACCCCAAGCTACATCATCAATTGATTTTGAGAGTTTCGTGTTTCTTGCTATTCCTTTAATCTTGAAGTTTTCAACGGCAATTAAGTCATTTTCTTTAACTAATTTATGAGCAGTTTTGTCATGGAAATCTTCTCTTTGTCTGGCAATATGTTGATGTAATCTAGCTATTATATTTGACACCTTTTTCCAATTATTAGACCCCATTTCTTTTCTAGATACAATTCTATGCTTTCTGACTAAATTAGATTGAGATTTTCTATAAAAATTCGGCACAGAAACAGTCTCACCAGTATTAGTAGTAAAAAATTATTTTCAGCCTAAATCAATACCTACAGCAGTCTTAATATTATCTGTAGGAATTAAACCCACCCCTTCAGTTACCCTCCCTGGAGGGGTTAGGGGAGGGTGATCTTCTAAGCTTAAACTTATATAATAACTATCAGCTTCTTGAGTGCGTCTTACATTCTGGGGTTTCCCCACCAATTAGCACTCGCTTTTTTGGTTATAGTTGCAGTTTTAATCACAAACCCATCTGGAATAGGTCTATGAACTATGAATGAAATAGGACCAAACCTCGTAGTAATTATTTGTTTCCCATCAAATTTAATTACTGATGAGCGGATGATTAACTCTACTAAAACAGAATGACTTTAATTTCCTTGATTTTTTGAATCTTGGTCGCCCTCCAGGTTTACCAGTTTGATCAGGTATTAACCAACGTTTCCAAACTTGATCTAGTCTTTGTAAGTTAATTTGTTGA
>NZ_JAAHGM010000005.1:135668-146483 GCF_010692625.1 Okeania sp. SIO2C2 | reverse complement strand
AAGGTGCAAACGCTACAAGTTAGGTAGCTATAGGTTTTTAGAGCGGTTGAATACCTTTCCGCTTTTTTAAGCATAACATAAAGTCCCCCTAAAAGGGGGAGGCTTTAAACCCAATTTTTCGGTAAAATTTTTAAGTGCCTGGACAGCAAGATTCCTGAGAAACAGTTGCTCAAGTGAACATTTCCAACTAAACTAATATGGCAAATTGACTTACATAATCAGGAGAATCAAAAATTGCCCACTCTAGGTGTCAACATTGACCACGTTGCCACAATTAGACAAGCGCGACAAACTGTAGAACCAGATCCAGTAGCAGCAGCAATTTTAGCTGAACTTTCTGGTGCTGATGGTATTACTGTTCATCTGCGGGAAGACCGTCGCCATATTCAGGAACGAGATGTCCATATTCTGCGACAAACGGTGCGGACTCATTTGAATCTGGAGATGGCACCTACTACAGAAATGGTGGCGATCGCTCTGGATATTAAGCCTGATTATATTACTCTTGTACCAGAACGTCGGGAAGAAGTAACGACTGAAGGTGGTTTAGATGTTGCTAGTAATATCCCTCGTATGAGAGAAGTAGTAGCTCAGTTGCAAGGAGCGAATATTCCTGTCAGTATGTTTATTGATGCAGAAAAAGCCCAGATTGAAGCTTCCGCAGAAATTCAGGCTAAGTTTATAGAACTCCACACAGGATGTTATGCAGAAGCTACTGATGAGGCCACTCGCCATCAAGAATTGACGATTTTGGCAGATGGCTGCAAAATAGCGATTGCTGCTGGACTCCGAGTTAATGCTGGACATGGCCTCACTTATGGGAATGTTTATCCAGTTGCTTGTCTAGAAGGTATGGAAGAACTCAACATTGGTCATACAATAATTTCTAGGGCGGTACTTGTGGGTATGGAGCGAGCTGTCCGCGAGATGAAACAAGCCATTAATGAAAACCATTAATGGATAATGGATAATTGATAATGGATAATTACCTCTCCTTAAAAGTCAGAAGATTGACCAATAAGGAAAAAGTTTATTTTTTCCCCCTTGAAAGGGGAGGCAGAGTAAGCTGAATTGTTTAATTATTTAATTATTAATTATTCGGTAATTACTAATTTTTGTTTATTGATTGAAATGCAAACCTATTATTATGTTTTAGCTAGTAAAAAATTTTTACTAGAGGAAGAACCCCTGGAAGAGGTTTTTAGAGAACGCACCAGAGATTATCACGAAAAGGAAAAAGAAATAGATTTTTGGTTGGTTCCTCAACCTGTTTTTTTAGAAGCTCCAGAAATGGCTAATATTAAGGCTAAATGTCCTCAACCTGCTGCAGCGATTATTTCTACTAACCCTAAATTTATTACTTGGTTAAAGTTACGTTTGGAATCTGTAATTACAGGTGAATTTCAAGCACCTTCAGATTCTATCCCAGAACCTTTAGCTTCTGTTGAGGATGCTTCTGTGAAAGATTCTTGAAGAGAGAGTTAGGAGTCGGGGAGTCGGGGAGTCGGGGAGTCGGGGAGTCGGGGAGGTTGAATATTGAAGTAATTATAGAATTATCAATATATACTATATAACTGGATTATATAAAAATTATCTTCATGTATCTTGTCTCTTGAGAATATATTGAGATTCCCCCCTCCTCTGTAGCAGTGGCTCATTCATTGTCGCCAGAGAATATTTACAACTCTATATTTTTGGTTAACTAATTCTAGCCAGATGTACGAAATTTCAAAATTTCAAAGGATAAAATTTTTCTCCCTTGACGATAATTGACCCTACTCCCCCACTCCCCTCTTCCCCTCCCAGGAGAGGTTAGGGGTAGGTATCTTACCGAATAATTAAGGTTCAAAGCCTCTCATTTAAAGGAGAAACAATGAATTAATTTCCCTTTTCCGTCAATCCTATCCGTTTTCAAGGAGAGGCAATTATTAATTATTAATTGTTTAACCCCTACTCCCTGCTTTGTTTTTGGCCATGAATCATACTCGACTGCAACTCAATAAATTATGCTTGGGGGGCCTGAAAACTTTGATGGCCTCAGTTTTTGTGTTTTGGTCATCCTTGACAATTGATACTAACTATGCTACTGGTGTAGAAACTTGTCAACCCCCTGCTAGTGACGAATACTTACTGGTAATAATTACAGAGACATCAGCAGCTCAAGATATAGTTAGGCGGAGTTTACCACCAGATATTATCATCGAAGTCTGTCGCTACATTGACCAGACTGTTAGTAGTATCCGAGGTTTTGATGACAAAGATGTGGCTAGTGATTGGGCGCGTTATATTCAGGACATTGTAGGGTTGTCTGCTTATGTGGTGAGACCTAGTGAAGAAACAACTCCATCAGATACTTCATTGCCAGCGCCTCCAGAAATAGGATTTAATCCTCAACCTCTGGGTACAGGTTATGCCGTTCTAGTAGATTATAATAATCAACCAGAAATTGCTCTACAGTTGGAAAGAAGTTTAGGGCGTAATGTAGGTTTAGTTGCCTATGGACAAAAACCTTTCTTGTTGGTGACATATACTAAGAATAGGAGAGCTGCTACAAATAGTTTGTTCAACTTAAGCGATCGCGGATTTTTAGCTTTTGTTGTGGATAGTAGTAGGGTAACATTAATTAGTCCTAGAATTAAATCAATCAATAACTAAAACTAGCAATCCAAGATACAGCTACTCCTAGAACAAAACCTGCTATTACCTGTACGGGAGTATGGCCTAATAACTCTTTGAGACGGTCTTGACTGAGATGGTGGTCTTCTTGGAAAAATTCATCGATAATTTGATTGAGAATTCGTGCTTGTAGTCCGGCCGCTTGACGAACTCCTGCTGCATCATACATTACGATGATAGCAAAAACTAAAGCCAGTGCAAACTCTGGACTCCCCCAACCTTTGGCTTGACCCACTCCTACTGCCAGTGCAGCTACAAATGCAGAATGAGAGCTGGGCATTCCTCCTGCTGTGACTAAAGCCTGTAAATTAATCTTACCATTTTGAACTAACTCCACCACTACCTTGACGACTTGGGCTATTCCACAAGCTAGGAGAGCAACCCATAGAACATGGTTATCCATGATTTCGCCAATATTTTGCATATTGTACTCCTAGTTACTGCGACTGACAATAAAATCTGCTAAGGCTATTAATGGCATGGCTTTTTCTCCAAAAACTTCTAACTCTGCCTTGGCATTCTCAATTAGTCTTTGAGCTTGACACCTAGATTCTTCTAATCCCCAAATAGCAGGATAGGTAGCTTTTTGAGCCTCAATATCCTTTCTGGCGGTTTTCCCTAGCTCTTCTGTCGTGGCAGTAATATCGAGAATATCATCAACTATTTGAAAGGCTAAACCAATATTTTGAGCATAACGCGAAAGTCTTTGTAGATTAGCTTGAGAAGCATTGGCAAGTATTGCTCCACAGACTACGCAAGCTTCTAAAAGAGCGCCTGTTTTGTGAGTGTGGATAAAATGTAGTGTTTCTTCAGATACCTCTGAAAGTCCCTCTGAAGCCAAATCTACTACTTGGCCTCCGACTAACCCTGCTGCTCCCACAGCTTTTCCGAGACGAGCTATTACTTGTAGCACTTGCTGGGGTAGGACGTTCTTAGTTTGAGTAGCTACAAACTCAAAAGCGTAACTTAACAGACCATCCCCTGCCAGAATAGCAATATCCTCACCATAAACTTTATGATTTGTTAATTTACCTCGGCGATAGTCGTCGTTATCCATTGCGGGTAAGTCATCGTGGATCAATGACATAGTATGGATCATTTCTAATGCACAGGCAGTGGGCATTGCCATCTCTATATTTCCGCCTGATAACTCACAACTAGCCAAACAAAGAATTGGACGTAACCGCTTACCACCTGCTAATAGGGAATAGCGCATCGCCTCATAAATTTTGTCTGGATATACTACGGTAATAGAATCGTCCAGAGCTTTTTCAACCAGAGCTTTTCGCTTTGCTAGATAGGTAGATAAGTCAAAAATTGTATCTATTTGAAATTGAGGGAGCATAAAATTAATATTATGGCCACTATTTGGCATTAGCACCATAGATTATACACTTTATTGGTGGAAATACTGAAAATTTATTTGAAGAAGGTTTTAGGTAGTAGTGGACTGACACAGCTAAGATGGGGAGATGGGGAGATGGGGAGATAAAGATACCTAGAAACAAAAATCTATTGCAAAGTTTTAGGTGTACCACTCCAGTAGGTGGGTGTTATACACTATATGTTGATAGTTCTATCCACACTGCTTCATAAAACTGATACAAAGCGTCACATAACGTGACAAATTGATGTTTACTTCCTGCTTCTTGTGAGGCCGTCGGCGGTTACTCATCCACAGGCATTAACGGTCAAGCCAACCGCATCTCCACACTCTATACTTACATTTAAGTCTTTGTCAATTAACATAACTAAAAAAGTCCTCAAACCCTTACTACGCCGTTCCTAGTAGGGAGCGAGATTTCAGGATAGGTCTACGTCTATATAGATAGACTGCCAGAAATGCGAATAGCAGGGATTAGTGCAGAAGATACAAAGCGTCACCCTCGTTACTACTTGCCTGTGAGAACTAGCGTATGATGTCAATAAATTGCGCAAATTGTTAACTAAGTCGAAACTCCCCTACTCTCCCAACTATATGACAAATTCTATAGTAACTGCCTGGTTGGTGTTTGATAATTAGGGCTTACCTATCAAATATCAAAGCATTGATATATAAAGGTTTTAGCTGTTTTAGCTTGAAAAAAGTGCGCCTGTTTTCGCTCAAGAAAGCTCAAAAAACTAGCATTTTGTGCAAGAGTTGGGCAGAAAAATTAAGGGACAAAACTTAGCTCCTACCTCTTCTACATTCCCCGTTCCTCCTGTCTCCTGTCTCCTGTCTCCTGTCTCCTGTCTCCTGTCTCCTGTCTCCTGTCTCCTGTCTCCTGTCTCCTGTCTCCTGTCTCCTGTCTCCTGTCTCCTGTCTCCTGTCTCCTGTCTCCTCCCCTCACCCATAAGACTTTTTCAGCAAACCCTAATTAGTGCGAGCATCTTGCTCGCGTTATGAATCATCATAATTACCCAATGTCCTAACTATAGTGGTGAATGCTATAAATAGCAGGATTCAATAGCGTTAAGAGCGATTATTCGCCAGTGAATGTATATTATTCTTATGTTTACTACTCCCCTGCTCCTCTACTCCCCTGCTCCTCTACTCCCCTGCTCCTCTACTCCCCACTCCTCTACTCCCCCACTCCCTTACTCCCCTACTCGAGTAAACTACTCCAGCGTTCTACTGTATTTTGTAATAATATTGCTACAGTCATCGGGCCAACTCCACCAGGCACGGGAGTAATAAATTCTGCTACCTCTGCTACAGAATCAAATTGAACATCTCCTACTAAACGACTATTGCCCTTGTCATCTGTGATTCGATTAATTCCTACATCTATTACTGTTGCTCCTGGTTTGACCATCTCCGCCGTAATCATTTCTGGCCTACCAACCGCTGCTATGAGAATATCTGCATTTCTGGTTATGGCCTCCAAATTCTGAGACCGAGAATGGGCAATAGTTACTGTACTATTAGCTTCTAATAACATTAATGCCATTGGTTTGCCGACTAAAATACTACGCCCCAGTATTACTGCTTGTTTTCCCTGTAATTCTATTTTGTATTCTTGCAACAAGCGCATCACCCCCGCAGGAGTACAACTGCGTAAACCTTTTTCACCTCGGAGCAGTTGACCTAAATTCATGGGATGGAGTCCATCTACGTCTTTACTGGGGTCTGTTTGGTAGAGTAAAGAAGTAGAGTCTAAGTGTTCTGGAAGGGGTAGTTGGACTAGAATGCCGTCTACTTCTGGGTTTTGGTTTAATTGTTGAATTACTTGTGTTAGTTCAGCTTGAGATGTTTGGGCCGGAAAATGTTTGCCGAAGGAGGATATTCCTACTTTACTGCAGGCTTTTTCTTTGTTGCGGACATATACTGCACTGGCAGGGTTGTCTCCTACCATTAATACTGCTAACCCTGGAGGACGACCAATTTTGTTTTGCAAGGTCTGAACTTTTTGTTGGAGTTCTGCTTTGATTTTTTTGGCCAGTGCTTTACCGTCTAATTTATTTACCATGGTTATTTCTTGTTTGATTTTTGCTTTTAAATTTCTGTATCGGAATAGATTTCTTTATTTTTATTTTTGATTTTTAAAGTATATTTTCTTGTCAACATAAGAATAATAGTATGGTTGTTAGTATCTAAAAGTAGATTTTGTGATGTTTTAAGTAAATAAAAATATTGTTGAATTTTGGGCACTAAAGGATTCAATATTAGAGTTAAATATTTTCTTGGTATTATGGAACTATGGAGTAATTTTATTTGAAGACTAATATTTTAGTGGAATCTAGGGTAATTTAAGTTAACTGTTAACAGTTATCAGTATCTCAGGTTTAAGCTGGAGGCTTGAAATACTGAATTTTATTTTTTTATCCTCTTGAAATAGCAGCTTTGATACCTTATTTATTTGGTCAGGATGGAAGAATTCAACAATTAATAATTAACAATTACCGAAAAATTGTGGGTATGTGCTTCCCTTTTTAAACTATCCCTGATCAGGAATTCCTGAAAACTTTGTGGGGAGCAGGGGAGCAGGAAGCAGGGGAAAAGGAAGAAAGAATCATAGTAGATAGGAAAAACTACTTAGGGTTTGCGCTCAAAAGTCTTTTTTAAGGAGTAGGGGAGCGGGGGAGTAGGGGAGTAGGGGAGTAGGGGAGTAGGGGAGTAGGGGAGTAGGGGAGTAGGGGAGTAGGGGAATGATTTTTTTTGCCCAGCTATGCACCAGAAATGCTAACTTTTTGAGCATGAAGAGCTGAAAACCAAGGTATTACAGACCTAAAAAGGCTAAAACCTTTATCTGTAAATACTTTAAGATTTAATCAGCAAGCCCTACTTAAGTTATCAAAAAAAATGTACTTCTTAATACACTTTTCCTCTGACAAAAACCTTTTTAATACTTGTAAATAACTTGTCTATTTTGTCAAGTTTTATGTTAAAAAAGATGTTTATAAAACATAGCTTTTTAAAGAGATAAAAAAAGAGACTATTTCTAATGTCAAGCCTCTTGATTGTAGAGGTACTGATAACTGATAACTGATAACTGAAATTACCTCTCCTTCAAAAAAGATTTTTTTTTCTTTGATGAGTAGAGGCTTTAAGGCTTAATTTTTAGGTGATAATTCAAAAAAAAATATAGCAGTCAAAGCAAAGATTAGGATAGCTCGAAAGCTGAAAACTCAGACAAAACCAGATTTTTTCTTCTTACTTATTCCTTCTTCCTTCTGCTATACCTCTAAATTTTAAGTATGATGAAAGTAATAGAAATAAATTTTATTTTTTTTAGTAATAATTATAAAACCATAGTTTAAATAAGGAAAAAAAATTGATGATAATGAGGGAAGCCATTAGCGAAGTCAGAAGTTATTTTTGTAAGGGGAATTTGAGCAAGGTTCCAAAAATATTTAGCCTTAAAAGGCGGGGTTTTAGACCAAATTATTTTGATAAAAATGTACTGAGAATAAATTTATTAAGGATATTGCATAATTTTCCATTTAGCTTTCTGTTTATTCGTTCTTTCTGCTTAAATCCATTTTTTAATAAATTCAAAACTATTCTAATTCTGCTGTTAGTAACGGGTTTAATTAGTTGTGGAAAAATTACGGAAACAGCGATTAAATTAAATCTGAATGTGAGTCGAATTAGCCAAATTCAAACAAAGGGTAAAATCGATCGCCAAGTATATTTGAAAGGAACTGTAGAAAGTAAAGCTCCATTCTTAGAAACTGGTGCTTATGAATTAACAGATGATACTGGCAGTATTTGGATATTTACTACAGCAGAATTACCAGAGGTGGGAACGGAAATAACAATTAAAGGGAAAATAAGTTATCAAAGTATTGTGGTTCCTGAATTAGGTAACCAGGATGTGGGAGATTTCTATGTAGAAGAAATAGAACGAGTAGAAGTTGAAAATCAAAATCAAGAAGAAAATGAACAACAATAATTTACCTCATGTAGCGATCGCTATTCTTTACCGAGAAGGAAAATTTCTGATGCAACTCCGGGATAATATTCCGACTATTTTTTATCCTGGTGTTTGGGCTTTTTTTGGAGGTCATATCGAACCTGGAGAAACAGCAGAAGTGGCTCTGAAACGAGAATTAGCAGAAGAAATAAGTTATATTCCTGAGACAGTTTCGGAATTTGGTGTTTACTCTGATGTTAAAGTTGTTCGTCATGTATTTCATGCTCCTTTAACTGTGGAATTAAAAGATTTGGTTTTGGGAGAAGGTTGGGATATGGGGTTATTAACTCCAGCAGAAATTAAGGCAGGTAAAGCTTATTCTGAGAATGCTGGAATGGAGCGATCGCTTGGTGAATTTCATCAAAAAATTCTCTTAGATTTTATGAATAAATATGGCATTAAATAATAGGATTCAGGAGTCAGAATGAATGGCTTTAATAGCAGTTTTTAGGTCTGAATTTATCTTGTTAGTCCAAGAAATATCTCCTATAAAGTATTTTAATTACCCTTATTATTTGTAACATTTTTTTTTCAAATTGGTATTAGACATCTCCTCCAAAAGAGGGAACAGGAAACAGGGAGAAGTAATTGATAATTTATGGATAAGAATTAATTTGATTTTTTATTATCGTACTCTTATTCATTAATTCTTTCCCCCTACTTCCTAGGACCTACGGACGTTGCATGCAATGTCCCTACGACTTTTGAAGAGTGGGAAGAGGGGGAAGAGTGGCAAGAGGGGGAAGAGTGGGAAGAGGGGGAAGAGTGGGAAGAGTGGGAAGAGTGGGAAGAGTGGGAAGAGGGGGAAGAGGGGGAAGAGTAGGGGAAATTGTGAAGCTTGGGGACCTAGATTCTACCTTTTTCCCCTATTCTATATTCTCGATCTCCTGAGGAGGTCCTTCCCCTCCACAGGAGGGGTTAGGGGTGGGTTGACTCGGTCCTCCTATGCCACTTTGCAAAGATACGCTCAGGGCTTCTATAGAATGCTCAAATATTGGACGTTGCTTTATGGGAAATATTGGTGTGATATTGAGCAAGTGGTTATCTTGTTAAAAGAGATTGATTCAGAATTGGCTTTTCAAAATAAATTTTAAAGGCAAAATACTCGGCATTCTTATCGAGTAATTCGACTTTGGGAGGAGGAGTCGGCACCTTTTTTGGCTGATAATGCTTTATTACCATTAGCAACTTTAACTCGTAGTGAAAGTCCGACAGCTTTATTGTCACAGGTAGCAGAAAGAATTGGTAGAATAGAAGAGTCAAATCAACAAAAAAATATTTCTGCTGCTGCGGAAATACTAGGGGTTTAAGGTTTGATAAAAATTTAATTCGTCAACTTTTGAGGGAGGAGATAATGAAAGAGTCTGTAATATATCAGGATATTCTTCACAAAGGAGAAAAAATTGGTGAACAACGTGGCGAACAACGTGGTTTGTAAACAGGTTTAAACCGAGGTAAACAACAGGGATAAGCTGAAATTATTATCACATTAATAACTCACAGATTCGGAGATATTTATGAGGAAATAGAAGCTAAAATTCGGAGTTTATCTATTTCTCAGTTGAATGAGTTAGCGATCGCCCAATTGAGTTTTACTTCTCTGGAGGATTTGATTAATTGGTTAAATGAATCTGAGAATTAATTAGTAGTTTTGTCAATCTGAATTTTGAGGAATTTGATGACTGAAGAGTTTAATATTCTGATTCAAATTCCTTTTTTACTTGAATAGAATGGTAACAAATGAAAGAATCTGTAATTTATCAGGATATTTTCCAGACAAGTTTTGAACGAGGTTTCCAAAGAGGTTTTGAGCGGGGTTTTTAAAGAGGTTTTGAATGGGGTTTAAAACAGGGAATAGCTAAAATAATTATCCGTTTTCTGACTCATAGTTTGGGAATTATTTCTGAAGAAATGGAAGCTAAAATTTGGAGTTTATCTATTTCTGAGTAGGATGAACTTGTAGATGCTCAGTTCAATTTTACTTCTATGGATGATTTGATTAATTGGTTAAGTAAATATCAGAATTAAAAAGCTGGTAGGGCGGGTTTTGAGGAATAAATGGCTAATTTCTCAAGAATTTTGGTTCAATCTGTCCCTACTTACTTTTGACTTCTGACTTCCCGTCGCCAACACCATCACACAAATGCTTATCGCTTTCACTAACATCAGGGTTATTTTCTAGGTAGTCGCGCATCCAGTTGCAACCCCACTCATGGAAGCTAAACTTCCAACCATTCCACAATTTTACTGTTTTATCATAACCAGCGGAAGCAATAGTCTCTCCATCAGGACTAAATGCTACACCATGGACCCAACTCTGATGATCCTCCAGAGTCCTCAATAATTGTCCTTTCTGGTTCCATAACTTTACTGTTTTGTCAGCACTTGCAGTAGCTATAGTCTCTCCATCAGGACTGAATGCTACATCATTGACCCAATCCTCATGACCGATGAGAGTATGCAGTAATTTCCCCTGACGATTCCACAATTTCACTGTTTTGTCACCACTGGCAGAAGCAATAGTCTCTCCATCGGGACTAAATGCTACACCATAGACCGAACTCTCATGGCCGGTGAGAGTCTGCAATAATTTCCCTTGACGGTTCCACAATTTCACTGTCTTGTCAGCACTTGCAGAAGCAATAGTCTCTCCATCAGGACTAAATGTTACACCATAGACCGAATTCTCATGACCAGTGAGAGTCTGCAATAATTTCCCTTGACGGTTCCACAATTTCACTGT